>JBBTPF010000180.1:0-7696 GCA_038066295.1 Candidatus Methylomirabilota bacterium
GTACTCGGCGAAGTACGCCTCGAGCTTCTACGGGCCGTTCCGCGACGCGGCGGAATCGACGCCGCAGTTCGGCGACCGGCGCGCCTACCAGATGGACCCGGCGAACGGCGTCGAGGCCATGCGCGAGATCGCGCTCGATCTCGACGAGGGCGCGGACATCGTGATGGTCAAGCCCGCGCTGCCGTACCTGGACATCATCTCGCGGGCCAAGGCCGAGTTCGGTGTGCCGCTCGCGGCGTACTCGGTCTCGGGCGAGTACTCGATGATCCGCGCCGCGGGCCGCCTGGGCTGGCTCGACGAGGAGCGCGCGATGATGGAGGCGCTCGTCGCGATCCGCCGGGCGGGGGCGGACATCGTGATCACGTACTTCGCCCGCGAGGCCGCGCGGCTGCTCGAGCGGGGCGGCGCCGGCTGAGGCGATGAGGATCTCGGCCAGGGGCGAGTACGCGATCCTGGCGGTGCTGGATCTGGCGCTCCGGCGCGGGAACGGGCTCGTCCCGATCCAGGACATCGCGGCGCGCCAGGCGATCCCGCAGCGCTACCTGGAGCAGGTGCTGCTCGCGCTCCGGCGCGCGGGCGTTCTCGCATCCCGGCGCGGCTCCGCCGGCGGCTACCATCTCACGCGCCCGCCCGCGCAGATCAGCGTGGGCGACGTCCTGCGCGCGGTCGAAGGGAGCGAGGCGCCGTTCGAGGCCCAGCGTCGCGGCGGGCGCAACGGCGGTGCCGCGGACCTCGCCGAGCTCTGGCAGGAGATCTCCAAGGCCGTGTCCGACGTCGTGGACCGGATCACGTTCGGCGAGCTGGCCTCCCGCGCGCTGGCGCGCCGCAGCGCCGCGCAGCCGATGTACCACATATGACCCGGCCGCCGAAGATCGCCGGCACGGTCCTCGAGCTGATCGGGCGCACGCCGATGGTGCGCCTGAACCGGCTGCCCCGGCCCGGCGGCGCGACCGTCGTCGCCAAGCTCGAGTCGGTGAATCCAGGCGGGAGCGTCAAGGACCGGATCGCGCTCGCCATGCTTGAGGCCGCCGAGGAGCGCGGCCTCCTCGGGCCGGGTACCACGATCGTCGAGCCGACCAGCGGGAACACCGGGATCGGCCTCGCGATGGCGGCCGCGGTGAAGGGCTACCGGCTGCTCCTCACGATGCCGGACGACATGAGCGTCGAGCGCCAGCGGCTCCTGGCGCGGTTCGGCGCGGAGCTCCGCCTGACGCCGGGCATCGAGGGCATGACCGGTGCGGTGCACGCGGCGCAGGAGCTTCTCCGGGAGCACCCCGACTGGTTCATGCCGCAGCAGTTCGAGAATCCGGCGAACCCGGCGGCGCACCGGCGGACGACCGCGATCGAGATCCTCGACGCGGTCGAGGGACGCCTCGACGCGTTCGTCGCCGGCGTGGGCACGGGCGGCACGCTGACGGGCGTCGGCGAGGTGCTGAAGGAGAAGATCCCCGGCGTGCGCGTCGTCGCCGTCGAGCCGGCGAAGTCGCCGGTGCTCTCCGGCGGAAAGGCGCACCCGCACGCGATCCAGGGCATCGGCGCGTCGTTCGTGCCGGGGGTCCTGAATCGCGACGTCATCGACCGCGTGATCCAGGTGCGTGACGAGGACGCGATCGCGTGGTCGCGGCGGCTCGCGCGGGAGGAGGGGCTCCTCGTGGGCGTCTCCGCGGGCGCGGCGGCGTTCGCCGCGTGCGCCGTCGCGGGCGCGCGCGGGGCGGGCCAGCTCGGCGTCACGGCACTGCCCGACAGGGGGGAGCGCTACCTGAGTCAGGGCTGAGCGATCTCTGGGGAGGGCGGCATGGCCGTGACCGTGTACATTCCGACGCCGTTTCGCAGGGCCACGAACGACAGGGACCGCATCGAGGCGGCCGCGTCCACGGTCGGCGCCCTGCTCGACGAGCTCGAACGCGCGTACGGCGGCCTCAAGGGGCTCGTGCGCGGCGAGGGCGGCGAGGTGCACCACCACGTCAACATCTACGTGAACGGCGAGGCGATCGAGCGGCTCCAGGGGCTCTCCACGCCGCTGAAGGACGGCGACGAGGTCGCGATCATCCCCGCCCTCGCGGGCGGGCTCCGTTGATCCTGACCCCGAAGGAATTCGAGGCGATCGCGCGGCACGCGGTCGAGGAGTACCCGCGCGAGGCGTGCGGGGTCGTCATGGCGCGCGCCGGGTGGCGGCGCTTCCTCCGGTGCCGCAACGTCCAGGACGACCTCCACGCGAAGGACCCGAAGCGCTTCCCCCGCGACGCGCGGACCGCGTACTACATCGACCCGCAAGACCTGCTGCGGATCGGCCGGCTCGAGACCGAGGGGTTCCAGGTGGCGGTCATCTATCACTCGCACGCCGACGCGCAGGAGCGGGGCGGGGGAACGGGCGCCTACTTCTCCGAGACCGACACGCAGCAGGCCCTGTTCGGCGGCCAGCCGATGTACCCGGAGGCGACGTACGTCGTCGCCTCCGTCGTCGTCGGCCGGCTCGAGACCGTCGCGGGCTTCCGCTGGAGCGCGCAGGAAGGCGACTTCCAGCGCGTCGAGCTCGGCCCGGGGCTCGCGTGGCACGAGCGACTGGCGCTGGCGGCGGGCAAGGCCTGGGTGCGCCTCGGAAATCTCACCCTGAAAGAACGGAAAGGAACCTCCAGTGACTGACTCGAGGAGCCTGTTCGAGACGGCCGCCCGGCTCATTCCCGGTGGCGTCAACAGCCCGGTGCGCGCGTTCCGCGGCGTCGGCGGCGAGCCGTTCTTCGTGGCGCGCGGCGAGGGCGCCCGGATCTGGGACGTGGACGGGCGCGCGTACCTGGACTTCCTCGGCTCCTGGGGCCCGCTGATTCTCGGCCACGCGCCGCCGCCGGTGGTGGAGGCGATCGCGGAGGCGGCGGCCCGCGGCACGAGCTACGGCGCGCCGACGCCGCTCGAGGGCGAGATGGCCGAGGCGATCACGTCCGCGTATCCGTCGATCGAGCTCGTCCGCCTCGTGAGCTCGGGCACCGAGGCCGTGATGAGCGCGATCCGGCTCGCGCGCGGCGCCACGGGGCGCTCCTTCCTGCTCAAGTTCGACGGCTGCTACCACGGCCACGCCGACAGCCTCCTCGTGAAGGCGGGCTCGGGCGGCGCGACCTTCTCGATCCCGGACTCGGGCGGGGTTCCGGCGCCGCTGGCGGCCTTGACGCTCACGGCGCCGTTCAACGACCTCGACGCGGTGCGCGCGCACTTCCGCGAGCGCGGCGGCGAGATCGCCGCGGTGATCGTCGAGCCCGTGGCGGGCAACATGGGCGTCGTGCCGCCGCGGCCGGGCTTCCTCGCGGGACTGCGCGAGATCACCCGCGCCCACGGTGCGGTCCTGATCTTCGACGAGGTCATCACCGGCTTCCGCGTGGCGTACGGCGGCGCCCAGGAGCTCTACGGGGTCCGGCCGGACCTCACGTGCCTCGGCAAGATCATCGGCGGCGGGCTGCCCGTGGGCGCGTACGGCGGCTCGCGCGCGCTCATGAGCCACGTCGCGCCGCTCGGCACCGTCTACCAGGCGGGCACGCTGTCGGGGAACCCGCTCGCCGTCACCGCGGGCCTGGCCACCCTCCGCGAGCTGCGCCGGCCCGGCGTGTACCGGACGCTCGAGGCGCGCGGCGCGCAGCTCGAACGCGGGCTCGGGGCCGCGGCCGAGAAGGCGGGCGTCCCGCTCGCGGTGAACCGCGTCGGCTCGATGCTCACCGCGTTCTTCTGCGGCGGCGCCGTCACCGACTACGCGTCGGCCAAGCGCGCCGACACGACGCGCTACGCCCGGTTCTTCCACGCGATGCTCGCGCGCGGTGTGTTCCTGGCCCCGTCGCAGTTCGAGGCGGCGTTCGTGTCGCTCGCGCACTCGGACGCCGACCTCGCCGACGCCGCGCGGGCTGCGGCCGAGGCCCTCGCGTCCGTCGGGTGACCATCGGGCCGTCGCTGGCTCGCGCCGCCGTGGTCGTCGCGCCGCTTCGTCGCGCCGCTTAGTCGTTGACGCGGTCGCGGGGCGAGTGATAGGCTTCACAAGCTTTACTCAATCCCCTGGAGGGCGACCGACTGTCGATGGGCGCACGAGCGGGCGTGGGGGCACTGGGCGTCGTGCTCCTCGCCATTCTGATCTTCCTGGCGGTCTCGTCGTGGAGCCGCCAGCCGGCAGTCGCGAAGGCGCCCATTCAGCCGATCAACTTCCCCCACAACATCCACGTCGAGACGTACAAGATCGACTGCCAGTACTGCCACAGCGACGCGCGCCGGTCGGAGTACGCGGGACTGCCGTCGGTCGCCCGCTGTCTCGGCTGCCACAAGATCACGGCGGCCGACCGGCCGGAGATCAAGAAGCTCGCCGAGTACCTGGCGAGGGGGGAGCCGATCCCATGGGTCCGCGTGAACAAGCTCCCCGAGTTCACGTACTTTCCGCACAAGGCGCACATCCGCGCCAAGGTGAAGTGCCAGACGTGCCACGGGGCCGTGGAGAAGATGACGACCTTCGGCGCCGAGACGGGCCCCCGTCTCGTGAACGATCTCCTGAACCTCGTGGGATTCAGGCCCGCGGCCCCGCCCCTCTCCATGGGCTGGTGCGTCGACTGCCACCGCAAACAGAACGCCGCGGAGGGCACGAAGGCGCCGTTCGATTGCGTCGCGTGCCACCACTGAGCGCCTCTCCATGAACCGACGGGACTTCTTCAAGCTCGTGGCCGCGAGCGGCGCGACCGCGGCGGTCGCCGGCTGCCAGCAGACGACGGAAAACATCCTGCCGCTGGTGGTGCCGAACGAGCAGCTCGTGCCGGGCGTGGCCTCGTGGTTCGCGACCGTGTGCCGCGAGTGTCCCGCCGGGTGCGGCGTCATCGCGCGGAACCGCGAGGGCCGCGTGGTCAAGCTCGAGGGGAATCCCGACCATCCGGTGAACCGGGGCGCGCTCTGCATCCGCGGCCAGGCGGCGCTCCAGGGGCTCTACCATCCCGAGCGCGTGACGGGCCCGCAGCTGCGCGAGGGCGGCGCGCTCCGCCCGGCCGCGTGGGAGGTCGCGCACAAGGCCGTCGCCGACAGGATCGCCGCGCTCCGGAGCGGAGGGAAGGGGCGCGCGATCGCGCTCGTCTCCCAGCTGGAGAACGGCAGCCTCGGCGCGCTCCTCGACCGGTGGGCCCAGGCGCTCGGCGCGCGCCCGCGCGTGACCTTCGAACCCTTCGGTTACGAAGCGCTCCGCGCCGCGAACCGCCTCACCTTCGGCCGCGACGCGATCCCGTACCATGCGCTCGAGGAGGCGGAGGTCGTGCTCTCGTTCGGCGCCGACTTCCTCGAGACGTGGCTCTCGAACGTGAGCCACGCGCGCGGCTTCGCGCGGATGCACACGTTCCGCGACGGGCGCGCCGGCACCTTCATCCACGTCGAGCCGCGGCAGTCGCTGACGGCGTCGAACGCCGACGAGTGGATCCGGAACGCCCCCGGCACGGAAGGGCTGCTCGCGCTCGCCGTCCTGAGGGCGATGATCGACGGGGGCCTGGCGGACCGCCGGTTCGCCGAGGCCGCCGCCCAGGTGGACGTGAGGAAGGCGGGCGAGCAGTGCGGCGTCACGGTCGAGACCATCAAGCACCTCGCCAGGGTCTTCGGCCACGCCAGGCCGGGGCTCGCGGTCGGGGGAGGCGTCGCGGTGACCGGCTCGAACGCGACCGGGACGCAGGTCGCGATCAACCTGCTCAACGCGGCCGCGGGCAACGTCGGCAAGACGGTCCGCTTCGGCCCCGACTCCGCCTACGGCAAGGTGACGCCGTACGCGGAGATGGTCGAGCTCGCTCGGGCGATGGGCAGAGGCGACGTCGACGTGCTCCTCCTCGGCCCCGGCGTGAACCCGGCGTTCACGCTCCCCGGCGGCCTGAAGTTCGCCGACGCCGTGCGGAAGGTGGGCCTCGTCGTGAGCTTCGCGAACCAGCCAGACGACACGACGGCGCTGGCCCACGTGATCCTGCCGGACACCCACTGGCTCGAGTCGTGGGGCGATTACTCGCCGCGGGAGGGCGTCCTGGGTCTCCTGCAGCCCACGATGGCGCCGGTGCGCGACGCGAAGCCGATGGGCGACTCGCTGCTCGGCATCGCGCGCGCGGTGCTCGGGACGGAGGAGGGCAAGGGGCCGTTGCCCTGGGCGACCTTCGAGCAGTATGTGAAGGCGCGGTGGGAGCCGGTGGTGAAGGCGAACTGGGCGGCGGCGCTCCAGCAGGGCGGCGCGTGGAAGGACGTGGCGGCGGCGGCCGTGACCGCGAAGACGGCCGCGGTGGACCAGGCGCCAGCGAAGCTCGAGGGCGAGGCGGGCGGCTTCGTCCTGCTCCCGTATCCGTCGCTCAGGTTTTACGACGGGCGCGGGGCGACCCGCGCGTGGCTCCAGGAGACGCCGGACACGATGACCCAGGCGGTCTGGGACGCCTGGGTGGAGATCGCGACGGAGACGGCGGCGACGCTCGGCATCGCCCAGGGCGACATCGTGAAGGTCTCGTCGCCGCACGGCGCGATCGAGCTCCCGGCCTACGTGTCGCCGACGCTCCATCCGCAGGCGGTCGCGGTGCCGATCGGCCACCGGTACGCGTCCTATCACGTGCCGCGCTACGTCGCGGCGTCCCCCGGGGGCGCGAACCCGATGGCGCTCCTCGGGCCGGCGGCCGACCCGGCGTCGGGCGGCGCCGCGTTCCTCTCGGTGCGCGTGACGCTCGCCAGGACCGGGACCCGGCGCCCGCTGGCGATTCTCCAGGCGACCCACGACCAGCACCACCGCGAGCTCGCGCAGCACGTGGGCCTGCGCGCCGCGCGCGAGCAGGCGCTCCGCGGTCGGCACGGCGACGAGGCCCGCGTCGGCCTCTACCCGGACCAGAAGTACCCGGGGTACCGCTGGGGGCTCGCGATCGACGTGGACGCGTGCATCGGCTGTCAGGCGTGCGCGGTCGCGTGCCAGGCCGAGAACAACGTGGCGGTGGTCGGCAAGGCGCAGGCGGCGTACGGGCGCCAGCTCCACTGGATGCGCATCGAGCGCTGGGCGGAAGGGAGGGCCGCGCACCCGACGAACCTCTTCGTGCCCATGCTCTGCCAGCACTGTGAAATCGCGCCGTGCGAGCCGGTGTGTCCTGTGTTTGCCGCGTACAGGACGGAGGAGGGGCTCAACGGTCAGGTGTACAACCGTTGTGTCGGCACTCGATATTGCGGCAACAACTGCCCGTACCACGTCCGCCGCTTCAACTGGTTCCAGTACGAGTTCCCCGCGCCGCTCGAGATCCAGCTCAACCCGGACGTCACGGTCCGCCAGCTCGGCGTGATGGAGAAGTGCACGATGTGCGTGCAGCGCATCATGGCCGGCAAGGACCAGGCGCGGGACGAGAAGCGCCAGGTGAGGGACGGCGACATCCTGACCGCCTGCCAGCAGACCTGCCCGACCCAGGCGATCACCTTCGGCAACCTGAAGGACGACACGAGCACCGTGGCGAAGCTCGCGCACTCGCCGCGCGGCTACCACTCCCTCGAGGAGCTCGGGACGCGGCCCTCGGTGACGTACCTCAGGAAGGTCGTCCGGGAGCACGCGTGAGCCGATGAGCGAGAGCCGGACCCCGTCCCCCACGTTCGCCGACGTCAACCGCGACGTCCTCCGTACGCTCGGGCCGCCCGGCAACCTCTACTTCGCCTGGATGTGCGTCGTCGCCCTGATCCTGACAGGCGGGATCCTCGCCTG
>JBBTPF010000181.1:0-1646 GCA_038066295.1 Candidatus Methylomirabilota bacterium
CGCGGGCGCCGACGGTCGAGGCGTGCTTGACGATCTCGAACTGGCTGTGCTCGCCTTCCGCCACGATGTACTCGGCGACGAGCTGGCCGTTGGCGATCTTCCGGGCGATGGCCTGGATGACCGTGTCGTACGGCCGGATGGGATAGCCGGTGACGACGTCGATGTCGGCGAGGGCCAGTGCCTCGGCGACCGCCTCGCTGCCGGAGATCAGGAGTTCCTTGTCGTCGCTCGCGGCCGGAGCCGCCGTCGTTGCCACCGCCATGATGCTGGCCCTCCAGCCGTCGGGTTAGACAGTCTTGTGCTGCGCGTTCTCGCCCGGGATGCCCGCCGTGATCTCGACCCCGCCCGTGTCGAGGTCGCTCGTCAGCTCCTGCTCGTACTGGCCCCGGAAGCGGAAGCCGTGCGAGCGCGCGGTGGCCTGCGTGTTGCCGATCTTCCCCGCCATCCACGCCTTGTACCGGCCCGGGTCCTTCCGCCACATCTCCCACTGGCTCGCGTTGTCATCGAAGAGCGACTCGTTGACCATGGTGATGCAGCGCTCGACCGGGCAGACCGCCTCGCACACGCCGCACCCGCAGCAGGCTTCCATGTTGGCGTCGTAGGTGGAGTCGGGCATGACGTCGAAGCAGGAGTCGGGGCACTGGATCCAGCAGAGCGTGCACTTCACGCACGTGTCGAAGTCGATGACCGGGCGCATCGTCCGGGACGTGTACTTCTTGAAGTACGGGTTGCGCTCGGGCACGTAGCCCTTCCCGCCTTCCTTCGGCTTGCCGACCGGGATCGCCGGGATCGTGACGCCCTCGCGCATCTCCCACCACTTGGGCAGCTCGAACGAGAACGGGATCTCCGCGCTGCCCTCGGTGATCTTCACGTCGCGCGTCTCGATCCGGCCGTGCGCCTTCTTCGCCGACTCGACCTTGAGGTCCGAGCCCCACTCCATCTCCTTGATGGCCTGGCAGACGCCGTCGAGCGTCAGGAAGGACGGCGCGATCCTGGCGAGGGCGCCCAGGATGCGCACCTCCGTGTGGTCCTCGCGGTAGACCCAGAGACCCGAGAACGAGGCCCTCGCTCGAACGAGCGAGAGCGTATACATCGCGTCCTTCTTGTGGATGTCCTTCAGCAGGTCGTCGAAGCTCTGAAGCGAGGTCATCAGGACCGTGCCGTTCGGAACCGTGAGCCGGTTGATCGGCTGGAGCCCGTACCAGGCCCACGACTCGACGCCCTTGGCGAGGGTGTCGTCGAGCACGATCGTCACCTCGGTGTGCTTGGGCTCGTAGCGGGCCATGTTCTGCTCGAGCTCCTCCTTGGTGTCGGCGACGATCGCGAAGTCCTTCGCGGGGATGCCGTTGCGCTGCGGGCTGTCGCCGTAGCGGCCGAACGCGATCCCCCACCGGCCGGACTTGCGCGCCGAGAGGACGATGCCGCGCGCGATGCGCGAGGCGAGGTTCTTCTGGAAGATGCCGCGGTAGACAATCTCCGAGATCAGGGCTGCCATGCGCTTCTCCTCACGTCACATGCGGTCGCGAATCGGGCTGTGGTCGGCTGGTCTGACCGGAAGAATACTCCGGAGGGGGAGCGCCCTGTCAAGGGGGTGGAGGCGGACGGGGGCCCGCGGAGCGCGGCCTCGGGAGGGGTCGCTCGACCAC
>JBBTPF010000182.1:0-6055 GCA_038066295.1 Candidatus Methylomirabilota bacterium
CGTACTCCAGCTTCCCTAGTCAGTGGCCTCCTCCGCCTGGGCGCTGGCGCAGCTCGGCGAGGCGAGCGAGGCGCTGAACCGGCTCCGGGAAGGCGAGCAAACCGTCCAGGGTCAAGCGGCGAGGGGAATCGTCGGCCGCCTCGGCTGGTCCTACGTCTCGCTGGGTCGCGCCGCTCTGCTGATCGGCCGGCTCGACGAGGCGCGGAGCTTGGGCGAGCGCGCGGTCGAATCCTGTCCGCGTCAGCCCGGGTTCGCGGCCCATGCGCTACACCTGCTGGGCGACATCGCGACCCATCCCGACCGGTTCGATGCCGAGCGCGGCGAGGCCCACTACCGCCAGGCGCTGGCCCTCGCCGAGCCGCGCGGCATGCGCCCCCTCGTCGCCCACTGCCACCTCGGCCTCGGCAAGCTCTCCCGTCGCACCGGTAAGCGAGAGCAAGCGTACGAGCACCTCACGACCGCGACGACGATGTAGCCAGGGCCAACCGGTCCTCGTGGTCTTCGAGGACCTGCACTGGATCGATGCCGAGACGCAGGCCCTGCTCGACGGCCTGGTGGAGAGTCTGCCCACGGCCAGGGTCCTCCTGCTGGTCAACTACCGGCCCGAGTACCAGCATGGCTGGGTGAGCAAGACCTACTACAGTCAGCTCCGGCTCGATGCGCTCCCGCCCGAGAGCGCGGGCGAGCTCCTGAACGCCCTGCTGGGCGACGACCCGGCGCTGGAGCCCCTCAAGCGACTGCTGGTCAGACGCGGGAACCCCTTCTTCATCGAGGAGAGCATCCGGACGCTGGTGGAGACGCAGGCGCTCACCCGGGAGCGCGGCGCCTACCGGCTGACCAGGCCGATCCAGGCGATCGAGGTCCCGGCGACCGTGCAGGTGATCCTGGCGGCCCGGATCGACCGGCTCTCAGCGGACGACAAGCAGCTGCTGCAGATGGCCTCGGTCATCGGCAAGGACGTGCCCTTTATGCTGCTCCACGCCGTGGCGGAGGCGGCGGAGGATGCGGTGCATCGAGGGCTCACGCATCTGCAGGCGGCGGAGTTTCTGTACGAGACGCGCCTCTTTCCGGATCCCGAGTACACCTTCAAGCATGCGCTCACCCACGAAGTCACCTACGGCACCCTGCTCCAGGAACGGCGCAAGACCCTGCACGCCCGGATCGTCGGCGCCATCGAGCGTTGCTATCCGGACCGGCTGATCGAGCACGTCGAGCGGCTGGCCCACCATGCCGTGCGGGGCGAGCTGTGGAAGCAGGCGGTCACGTACCTCCGGCAGGCGGGCGCCAAGGCATTGGCGCGATCGGCCAACCGGGAGGCGGCAAGCTGCTTCGAGCAGGCGCTGACGGCCCTCGGGCATCTGCCCGAGACCCGCGAGAGGCTGGAGCGGGCCATCGATCTTCGCTTTGATCTTCGAACTTCACTCTTTCCGCTCGGCGAATTCGAGCGGATCTTCGGCTGTCTCCGCGAAGCCGAAGGCCTGGCGAGGACGCTCGACGATCAACGGCGACTCGGTCAGCTGTCCGTCTATATGTGCCACAACCTCTTCATTACTGGTCATCCGACCGAAGCGCTCACGTTCGGCCAAAGCGTCCAGGCCATCGCCGAGTCGCTTCGAGATGTTCCGCTCCAGGTGACGGGAAATCTCTATCTCGGCGTGGCCTGCCTCTCGACGGGCGACTACCGACGGGCCGAGGAGCTTCTCTGGAGAGTTCTGCAGTTGCTTGAAGGCGATCTGAGCCGGGAACGCTTTGGCCTCGCCGGATTTCCTGCCGTGATGGCCCGCGGTTATTTGACGTGGGTTTCCGCCGACCGGGGAAAGTTCAAGGAAGGGATCGTCCACGGCCAGGAAGGCCTCCGCCTCGCCGAGGCGCTCGATCACCCCTACAGCCTGGCCTTCGCCTGCTCGACTCTTGCCCGTCTCCAGATCACCAGGGGAGAACTCAGCCACGCCGTCGGCCTGCTCGAACGCGGGCTGGCGCTGAGTCGCGAGTGGAACCTGACCTACTTTTCAGTGCTCGCCACGGGGAGCCTGGGCTACGCCTACGCGCTCTCGGGGCGGATTGCTGAGGGCATCCCGTTGCTGGAGCGTGCGCTGAGCGCCATTGAGACCATGGGATTCGGAGCTTTCCAGCCGCTCTACCTCGGGTATCTGGGCGAAGCGTATGTCCTCGCCGACAGGCTCGAGGACGCTCTCGAATTCGCCGGGCGAGCCCTGACCCTTGCCCGCGAGCGCGGTCAACGCAGCTACGAGGCGCGGGCCCTCCGGCTCCTCGGCGAGGTCACCGCCCGCCGCGATCCCGCGGAGCACGCTGACGGCCACTACCGTGACGCGCTCGCGCTCGCCGAGGAGCTCGGGATGCGCCCCCTCGTCGCTCACTGCCACCTCGGCCTCGGCAAGCTCTCCCGACGCGCAGCCAATGGTCAGCAGGCGCAGGAGCACCTCACCACCGCCATCACGATGTACCGCGAGATGGATATGCGGTTCTGGCTGGAGCAGGCGGAGGCGCTCATGGGTGCACTTCCGTGAGGAACCGCCGTGGCGTCATGACCCGGAGCGGCAGCCGTGCTGGCCGGTGCATCCAGCGCCCGAAGTCCGCGAGGTCGCCCGTTACGAAGTGGGTCGCGCGGGCGACGATCGCCGCCGCGAGGAGTGGCCGGTCCTTCGAGGACAGGTCCGGAGGCGTCAGCCGCTCGACGTCGGCCGGAGGCGGCTCGCCGACGATCCGAACGGCGGTAAGGCCTCGCCGCAGCGCGGGCAGCGCCGCCGGTCGCTTCGCCTCGAGATTCCGCTCGGCCTCGACGATCGCAAGGGGCGAGGTCAGGAGCGTCACGCGGTGGGCCGCTCCCAGCTCGATCAGGAGCGCCGAGAGTCCGTCCGGGCTGTACGCGGCGGTGAAGAGAATGTTGGCGTCGAGGAAGACACGGAGGTCAGCCACGACCGCGACGGCGCCGCGCGGGCGCCGTCAGGCCCCAGCGCCGGCGGAGCGCCGCCCGCTCACGTGGGGCGATGCGATCCGCCCCGACCAGGCGCTCGATCTCCTCGACGCCATAGAGCGAGACGGGGGTCACGGCAGCGGGATCGAGGACGATCTTCCCGGCCTCCTCCCGCAGCAGCAGGACCGAGCCTGGGGCGAGCCGCAGGCGAGCGCGCACGGGCTTGGGCAAGGTGATCTGGCCCCTCGGAGAGACGATCAGGGTCGTCGTCGTGCCAGGCGTGCGAGAACCCATCGGTCCACCTCCATCGGCATATTAGCAGAATTTCTGCAATTCCGTTGCCGATGAGCCGCGGTGCATGTGGAGACCCGCCTCGCCCCGGCGCGCTCGATGAGCCGCTGGACGTCCTCCTCGCTCTTCAGCCCCAGCCGCTCGGCCGTCTCCGCCCCCCAACCGCGGAGGCGCTGCCAGCGCCGGGATGCGAGGTACTGGCGGAGCGCGTCCCGGATGAGCTCGCTGCGACTGCGCGCGTCCTCCGCGGCTGCCCGCTGCGCGTCCCGCAGAAGGTCGACCGGGAGCGAGATGGTGATGGGTCTAGTCGTGCGCACGCCGAGGGATCCCTTGGTGTTACCCGGTAATATCCTACGGCGCGCGCGGGCCGCTGGTCAATGGGAGTTGCGAGCCTTCGTGGCGGAAGGCGCGAAGGGATCTACGTGGGGAAGATCCTCAGAGGCGCGAAGCCCGGCGATCTGCCCGTCGAGCAACCGATGAAGTTCGAGCTGGTGATCAACATGAAGACCGCGAAGGCGCTCGGCCTCGCGATCCCGCCCTCGCTGCTGCTGCGGGCGGATCACGTGATCGAATAGCCAGGGGTCGCCATGCGCTGCCCCGCGTGCGAGCACGACACCCCGTCCGACTCGAAGTTCTGCCTCGCGTGCGGAGCGCGGCTCGGGCTTTCCTGCTCTTCCTGTGGCATCATGGCGCTCTTCGGCGCCCCCCTGGCCTGCGAGGACCACGCCGTCCGCGCCTGCTACGCCGCCAGGGCGGAGCCCCCCAGCCTAGGCGGAGGCTTGCAGATAGGCGCTCGGCGGAAGGATGAGCACTCCGGCGATAGTCTGGCCATAGTACGGACCGAAATGCGTCCTGTCGCCGGTCAGGAGATGCGTGGCCCGGGCGGCCATCGCCGCCAGGACGATCAGCGCATGGCCCGGCGGCAGCACCAGTCCCTCCGGGAGGACCGCCCCGGCCGGGGTCGGCACGATCTGACACCGGCGCACGAGCGCATCCAGGCGCCGACGCTGATCGTCCCGAGCGAGGTTGCGCTGCGCCTCGGCCACCGCGTACGCAGACGTGAGCACGGCCACGCCTGCGCGGCGCCGGAGCACGAGGAGACCGGAGTCGGCGCGATACGCGGCCGAGAACAGGACGTTGGCATCGAGAAAGACCCGGTCCACCGCGCGCGACCGGCGTCAGCGCTGGCGTGGCCGGTGGTGAGCGATCGCCCGCGGATCGATGCCCAGCTTCCTGACGGCCCGGACGGCGGCTCGGTAGTCACGAGCATCGACGGCATTCGAAAGGAGAAACTCCGCGATTCGAGCGGGCGTGTACATCTCGACGGGCACCGCGACGGCGGGCCGGATCAGGATGCCCTCGGCGCGTTCCTCGGCGATGATGAGCGAGCCTTCCTCGATCCCGAACTTGCGACGCATCCGGGCGGGGACGACGATGGCACCCCGCTTTCCCACCCGGCTCGTCTCGGCTCGAGCGCCCGCCGGCTTTCTGACTGTCTGATTTTCTGGCATCAGGGCAACTCTACAGGGTCTGGGCCGAGGGGGCAAGCGGGCCTGCGATCCCCCGAGGCGGGCGCCACCGTGGAGCGGGCCGGTATGACGGCGGTGCGGCCGTGATCCCGTGCCCCCGGTGCCACGCGGAGAACCGCGACGGTCGCCGCTCGCCGATCTCAAGGGCTCTCTAAGTGAGAGGAGGTGGCCTGATGGACCACATCACCCGCAGACGGCTCCTGGCGCTGTCGGCCGCCCTCCTCGCGGCGCCGCTCGCCGCCGAGGCGCAGCAGGCGAGGAAGGTCCATCGGATCGGTTATATCGCCGGGACCGCTGCTCCCGCTGCCGCGCATCTCGTCGAGGCGTTCCGGCAAGGGCTGCGCGAACTCGGCTACGTGGACGAGGAGACTATCGTCATCGAGTACCGATGGGCTGAAGGACGGCTCGGGTGGGCGTCTGTAAACATGAGCGGCAATCTGTGGATGACCGGCCACCTAGCTGAGGCGCGCGCGTTTGGCCACAACGCGCAGGCCCTCGCCGAGGCACTCGGCGACTTCCCGCTTCGGCTCGTGGCGAAATACTACCTCGGCGTGACCTGCCTCGCCTTGGGCGACTATCCACGGGCTGACGCATTGCTCCGCGACACCGTCCAGTCGCTCGCAGGCGGCCTGAGCCACGAGCGCTTCGGTCTGGCTGGCTTCCCGGCGGTGATGGCGCGTTCCTTCTTGGCACGGGCGTTGGGTCAGCGCGGGGAGTTTCGGGAAGGCATCTCACTCGGCCAGGAAGCGGTTCGGCTCGCGGAGTCCTTCGATCACCCGTACAGCGTGATTCTGGCACGCCGGGACCTCGGCTATCTCTACGGATTGCGGGGCGACTTCCGAGAGGCGATCGACGTGCTCGAGCGAGGACTCGCGCGCGGACGGGAGGGGAAAGTGACCCTCATCTCGGCGACCGTGACCGGGTTCCTCGGTCACATCTACGCCCTGTCGGGCGCCGTCACCGAGGGGCTCGCCTTGCTGGAGCAAGGCCTGCAGGCGCGCGAGTCCATGGGAGCTGCACTGTTTCATTCACTGCTCGTCGCGGAACTCGGCGAGGCATACGTGCTCGCGAACCGACTTACGGATGCGCAAAACGTCGCAACCCGAGCCCTCACGCTCGCCCGGGAGCGCGGCGAGCGCGGCTATGAGGCGTGGGCACTTCGGCTTCTTGGCAAGATCGCCGCGCACCGCGATCCGCCGGACGCCGGGACGGCCGAGTGGCACGATCGCGAGGCGCTGGCACTCGCCACCGAGCTCGGCATGCGCCCGCTTGTTGCCCACTGCCACCTCGGGCTCGGCAA
>JBBTPF010000183.1:0-7613 GCA_038066295.1 Candidatus Methylomirabilota bacterium
CTGATCCTGGCCGACGTGGCCCGGACGGCGCTCGGCCAGATCCAGCAGTTCATGGGCGAGCTGCTCCGCGACCGGATGGCGCCGGACAAGGCCCGGGAGCTCCTCACCGCGCTCACCGACGGCCGGTGGACGCACGACTACCCGATCACCGTGTCGCAGGCGCAGGCCCTGGGGTTCCCCGTCCGGACCGAGATGCCGGCGGACGTCTACGCGCTCATGGACCTCTACCCGCAGCCGCGGCAGGCGCGGCCGTCCGTCCAGTTCGTGCCGGTCCCGTACCGCCGTGAGCCCGCGCCCGCGCACCGTACCAGGAGCACCCCATGACGACGGCGATGTTCTACAAGACGGTGATGCGGACCAGCGGCGAGAAGGACCGCGAGCTCGCGACGCGCGCGACGGCCGCGGTGTTCCACGCGCTCCGCGACCGCCTGACGCCCGACGAAGCCGACCAGGTCCAAGCCCAGCTCCCGCTCGAGCTGAAGGAGGTCTGGGGAGAGGGCGAGCAGGCGGACCGCAAACCGCTGAAGCTCAGCCGCGAGGAGTTCTACGAGCGGGTGATGGCCGAGGCGAAGCTCGGCGCGACGCGCGACGCGCGCTGGATGACGCTCGCGGTCTTCGCGGCGCTCAAGGACCAGCTCTCGCCGGGCGAGGCCGGGGACGTCTTCGCCCAGCTGCCGAAGGACCTGAAGGAGCTGTGGGCCGAGGCGCAGGTCGGGGTCTGAGCGAGGGCGAGAGGCCATGTACCAGAGGCTCGAGGAGTTCCTGGGGGCGAAGCAGGCGAAGTACGACGTCGTGACCCACACGGGCGCGGTGACCGCGCAGGAGCAGGCGGCGCTCACGCACACGCCGGGGCGGTCGTTCGCCAAGGTCGTCGTCGTGAAGGAGCGCGACGGCTTCGTGCTGGCCGTCCTGCCGGCCACCTCCTTGCTCGATCTCGACCGCTTGAAAGGCCTCATCCGCCACGGCGAGGTCCGGCCGGCGACCGTGGAAGAGATCGGGCGCGTCATCCCCGACTGCGTCCCCGGTGCGATCCCGCCGTTCGGCGCGCTCTTCAGCGTGCCGACCTACGTGGACCGCACGCTCGCCAACGGACGGGAGATCACGATGCCGGCCGGGGATCTCGCGACCGCGATCAGGATGCGCGCCGCCGAGTTCCGCCGGCTCTCGGCGGCCTGCATCGGCGATTTCGCGGTCCCCGGGTCCCTCGTGGCGGGTTCGTCCGGCGTGGCCGGCGCGCGGCCGCGGCGACGGCGAGCGGGCTGACGGGCCGTCCAAAGGAGACCGCACATGGCCAAACGAGTGCGAGAGGTGATGAGCAGGGATCCGATCACCATCGATCCGGAGGCGCCGATCGCCACGGCGATCGCGGTGATGCGCGACAAGAGCGTCCGCCACCTGCCGGTCGTCGACGACGCGGGCTGGCTCCTGGGCATGATCTCGGACCGCGACCTGCGGGACGCGGTGTTCGCGCCCGCGTTCGCCGAGCACCTGTCACTGGTCGCCCGGCGGCGGCTGCGGGGCCTGAGCGCGACGCTCGAGGAGCTCAGGGTCAAGGATGTGATGACGTGGGACGCCGTGACGACGAAGCCGGAGGCCTCGTTCGCCCAGGCCGCCGCCGTCATGTTCGAGGGGCGGTTCGGAAGCCTGCCCGTCGTGGAGAAGGACGAGCTCGTGGGCATCATCACGGAGCGCGATGTGCTCAGAGCGCTCGCCGAAACCCTGCCCTCGGTGCGGGGGATCGACCCGGACACGTATCTCTGGTAGCGGGCCGGACGCCAGGCCCGCGATGGAGGCGACGATGACAACGTACGCGATGCTGACCCGGCTCACGCCGGAGGCCGTGAAGTCTCCGAGCGATCTCGCGCGGCTCGAGCGCTCGGTCAGCGACCGCATCCGCAAGGAGTGCCCGCAGGTGAAGTGGGTCGCGAACTACGCGATCCTCGGCCCGTACGACTACCTGGACCTGTTCGAGGCGCCCGACGAGACGGTGGCGGCGAAGGTCATCATGATCGTCCGCTCGTTCGGCCACGCGCACACGGAGACGTGGACCGCGGTGCCGTGGGAGCGCTTCAAGCAGCTCATCGCGGCGTGACGGCGATGCGACACCCCAAGCGCTCGATCACGCGCGACATCCGCACCCGCCGGCCCGTGCACCCGGGCCGGCAGGCCGACGAGCTCGAGGCACTCGCGTGGCCGGAGGCCGGCATCCGGGTCAAGGACTGCATGACCCGCTCGGCCGCGACGATCCACTCCGACGCGCTGGTCCGCGGCGCCGTCGAGATGATGAAGAAGCGGCGGATCCGCCACCTCCCGGTGGTGGACCGCGAGGGGCATCTGGTCGGCATCGTGACCGACCGCGACCTGCGGCAGGTCGTCTTCGACCCGACGATCCAGGAGCGGCTCGGCAATCTCGGCGAGGCGCTCGGCACACTCACCGTCCGGGACGTGATGACCTGGGGCGTCGTCACCGTCCACTCCGAGACCGACGTCCGGCAGGCGGCGCGGCTCATGCGCGAGCAGAAGATCGGCGCCCTGCCGGTCGTGGACGGCGACCGCGTCGTCGGCATCCTCACCGAGACCGACGTGCTCCGCGCGTTCCAGGACGTGCTCGGCAAGGGCGTGCTCTCGAAGCCCTACAAGTGGGCGTTCGCGTATCGCTGAGTGGGGAGGCGGCGATGGTCGAAGCGATCCGGGATCAGTGGGTGGTCGCCGCGGCGCTCGTCGTCGTGGCGGCGATCGGTCTCTGGCTGCTGGTCGAGCGGTGGACCGCCGGAGGAAGACGGCGCGGGCGATGAAGAACTTCGAGCTCGCGCGCCTCTTCGACCTGATGGCGGACATCCTCGAGATCAGGGAGGAGAACCCATTCCGCATCCGCGCCTACCGGCGCGCCGCCCAGAACCTCGAGTCGCTCACCGAGGACGTGGAGGCGCTCGCGCGCGAGGAGCGGCTCGAGGAGATCCCGGGGGTGGGGAAGGACCTCGCGGGGAAGATCGTCGAATATCTCAGGACGGGCCGCATCAAGGACGTCGAGGCCGCGAAGCGGGGGATCCCCGGCGGAGTCGTGGATCTCATGAACGTGCCGGGCATCGGCCCCAAGACCGCGAAGCTCCTCTACGAGCATGAGGGCATCACCACCCTCGACCGCCTGGAGAGCCTCGCGCGGGCGGGCAAGCTCCGCGGGCTCCACGGCATCCAGGCCAAGACCGAGGCGAACATCTTGAAGGGGATCACGCTCGTCCGCGGCGGCCAGGCGCGGATGCCGCTCGGCCGCGCGCTCCCGCTCGGCCAGGAGCTCGTCCGCGCCCTCGGGGACGTCCCCGGCGTCAAGGCGATCGAGCTCGCGGGCTCCCTCCGGCGCATGAAGGAGACCGTCGGCGACATCGACATCCTCGTCACGTCGACCAATCCCGGGAAGGCGATGCAGGCGTTCACCGCGTTGCCGCAGGTCGCCGAGGTGCTCGAGCGCGGGGAGACCAAGGCCGCGATCCGGCACCGCGAGGGAATCCAGGTGGATCTCCGGGTGCTCGAGCCGGAGTGCTTCGGCGCTGCGCTGGCGTACTTCACCGGCTCCAAGCAGCACAACATCCGCATCCGCGAGATGGCCGTCAAGAAAGGGCTGAAGATCTCGGAATACGGGGTCTTCCGGGCATCCACCGGCCGGCGCGTGGCCGGCGCCACCGAAGAGGAGGTCTACGCCGCGGTCGGCTTGCCGTGGATCCCGCCCGAGCTGCGCGAGGACCTGGGCGAGGTCGAGGCGGCGGCGAAGGGGGAGCTGCCGGACCTGGTCGCACTCGGGGACATCCGCGGCGACCTCCACTGCCACACGAAGGCGACCGACGGTTCCCACACGATCGAAGAGATCGTCGCGGCGGCGGAGCAGCGCGGCTACGAGTACGTCGCCGTGACGGACCATAGCCTGTCGGCGCGGATCGCCGGCGGGCTCAGCGCGGACGAGCTCGCCGCGCACGTCGGGAAGGTCCGGGCGGTCCAGCAGAAGCACCCGCGCATCGCGGTGCTGGCCGGCAGCGAGTGCGACATCCTCCCCGACGGCGCGATGGACTACGCCGACGACGTGCTCGCCCGGCTCGACCTCGTGATCGGCGGCATCCACTCGCGCTTCAAGCAGCCCCGGCGGGAGATGACGACGCGCCTCTGCCGCGCGCTCGCGAACCCGTACGTGAGCGTCCTGGCCCACCCGACGGGCCGCCTCATCGGCGAGCGGGACCCGTACGACGTGGACCTCGAGGAGGTCCTCCGCACGGCCCGGCGCCAGGGCAAGGCCGTCGAGATCAACGCGTACCCCTCGCGCCTCGACCTGAACGACGTGCACGCGCGGCGCGCGCGGGACCTCGGCGTCCTCATCGCCGTCAGCACCGACGCGCACGTGCTCGATCACCTGGCGACGATGGAGCTCGGCGTGGCGACGGCCCGCCGCGCGTGGGTCGAGAAGGCCGGCGTCGTCAACACCTGGCCGGCGAGGAAGCTCCTCGCCTGGGCGCGGTCGTCGCGCCCGGAGGCGGGCCGGCGGTCGCTCTCCGCGAGCGGAGGAGGGGGGAAGCGATGAACCGGGACCTGGTGGACGAGTTCGCCCAGCGCCTCCGCGCGGCGCGCGCCGAGCTGTACCGCACGGTCGCGCAGACGGACGAGGAGCTGGCGACGCTGGAGGTGCACCAGCCCGGCTCGCTGGGTGAGGACGTCAACACGGAGCTGGCCACCGCGATCCTGTCGCGGCTCGAAGGGCAGGAGAAGCACGAGCTCGACGAGATCGACGCCGCCCAGGCGCGGCTCGCCGCGGGAACCTACGGCGTCTGCGAGGGGTGCAGGACGCCGATCCCGCTCACGCGGCTGCGGGCGCTCCCGACGGCGCGGTCCTGCGTGCCCTGCCAGCTCAAGCACGAGCGATAGCGAGGGGAGGAGGCGGGTCCGATGGCGCACAAGCAAGTGCTGTTCCGTTCCGAAGCGCGCGAGAAGGTCCTGCGCGGGTCGGCGACGCTCGCCGACGCGGTGCGGGTGACGCTCGGACCGAAGTCGAAATGCGTCCTGATCCAGAAGCGGTTCGGCATCCCGATCGTCTGCAACGACGGGGTGACCATCGCCCGGGAAATGGAGCTGAAGGATGCCGCGGAGAACCTCGGGGCGCAGATGATCCGCCAGGCCGCGGAGCGGACCGGCGACGCCGTCGGTGACGGCACGAGCACCTCGACCATCCTGGCCCACGCGATCTTCGCCGAGGGCGTGCGGAACGTCGCCGCCGGCGCCTCCGCGATCGACCTGAAGCGCGGCCTCGACCGGGGCGTCGGCGTCGCGGTGGAGGCTCTCCGCGCGCTCTCGCGCCCGGTGAAGAGCCGGCTCGAGAAGGCGCAGGTGGCGACGATCTCCGCCCACAACGACGCGACGATCGGCGAGCTGGTCGCCGACGCCATGGAGAAGGTCGGCGACGAGGGCGTCATCACCGTGGAGGAGTCGAAGACCACCGAGACGCAGCTCGAGGTCGTCGAGGGGCTCCAGTTCGACCGTGGGTACCTGTCGCCGTACTTCATCACCGATCCCGAGAAGATGGAAGCCGTCCTCGAGGACGTGCTGATCTTGCTCACCGACCGGAAGATCGGGACGATGAAGGACTTGCTCCCCCTTCTCGAGCAGGTGGCGCGGGCGGCGCGGCCGATCCTCCTCATCGCGGAGGACGTGGACGGGGAAGCGCTCGCCACGCTCGTCGTCAACAAGCTGCGCGGCGCGCTCCGGTGCCTCGCCGTGAAGGCGCCCGGCTTCGGCGACCGGCGCAAGGAGATGCTGGAGGACATGGCGGTCCTCACCGGCGGCACGGTGATCACGGAGGCGCTCGGCGTCAAGCTCGAGAACGTCGAGATGGAGCAGCTCGGCCGCGCCCAGCGGATCGTGGCGGACCGCGAGAACACGACGGTCATCGGCGGCGCCGGCGACAAGAAGGCCATCGAGGGGCGCAAGGCGCAGATCCGGCAGCAGATCGCCAAGACGACCAGCGACTACGACAAGGAAAAGCTCGAGGAGCGGCTGGCGAAGCTCTCGGGCGGTGTGGCGGTGATCCGCGTCGGCGCGCCCTCGGAAGCCGAGATGAAGAGCCGGAAGGAGGCGCTCGACGACGCGATCAGCTCGACGAAGGCGGCGGTGGCGGAAGGGATCGTCCCCGGCGGCGGGCTGGCGCTCCTCCGCGCCGTCGACACCGTCGAGCGCGAGGCGCCGAAATCCGGGGGGGACGAGCGCACGGGCCTCCAGATCCTCGCCCGCGCGCTCGAGACGCCCACGCGCCAGATCGCCGAGAACTCGGGGGTGGACGGCGGCGTCGTCGTGAACGAGATGCGGCGGTCCACCGGCAACCGGGGGTTCGACGCCGCGAAGAAGGAGTACGTGGACCTCGTCGAGGCGGGCATCATCGACCCCACAAAAGTCGTCCGGATCGCGCTGGAGAACGCGGTGTCGGCGGCGAGCCTGCTCCTCCTGACCGAGGCGACGCTCACCGAGGTCCCGGAGGCGAAAGAGGAGAAGGGCCCCCCGATGGAGTGATGTTCAAGCACATCCTCGTGCCGATCGATCTGAGCGACCGGAACGCGCGGGCGCTCACGGCCGCGCTCGCACTGGCGCGGCAGAGCCGCGCGCGCGTGACGCTGCTGCACGTGATCCAGAGCGTCCAGAGCATCCCGCCGGGCGAGCTCGGGGACTTCTATCGCGAGCTCGCGCGGGCCTCCCTGCGGAAGCTCGAGCGTGTCGCCAGGCGGTTCGTCGCGAAGCGCGTGGGCGTCCGCACGGAGCTCACGATCGGCGAGCCCGCGCGCGAGATCGTCAGGCTCGCGGCGAAGCGCCGGGCCGACCTGGTCGTCATGGGCTCGCATAAGGTCCGGCCGGGCCGGCCCTCCACGGGCTGGGGCACCACCAGCTATAAAGTCGGCGTCTTCTGCCGGTGCCCCGTCCTGCTCGTCAAATGAGGTCCCTCGTGTCCGCTTCGCTCTCGACGCCGATCCGGCTCGAGCCCGAGGTCGTCGCCGGCTGATCACGCGCCCGCGAAGGCGCGGAGGGCGTCGGCGCGGGCGGGACTCCGCAGCTTGCGGAGCGCGCGGGCCTCGATCTGGCGGATGCGCTCGCGCGTCAGCCGGAAGCGGTGGCCGATCTGCGCCAGCGTCTGCTCGTCATGATCCCCGATCCCGAAGCGGAGCCTCAGGATCTGCTGTTCTCTCGGGTCGAGCGAGGCGAGGACCCGGTCCACCTGCGCCGTGAGGTCGCGGGCCATCACGAGGTCGGCGGGGCCGGCGAGCGAGCCGTCCTCGAGGAGGTCGCCGAGCTCGGTGTCCTCGCCGATCGGCGTCTCCAGCGACAGCGTCTGGCGCGAGGCCTCGAGCAGGAGCCGGACCTTCGCGGCCGGCACGCGCGCCTCGCTGGCCAGCTCCTCGGGCGTCGGGTCCCGGCCGAGCGCGTTGATCAGACGGCGGCTCACCCGCGAGATCGTGTAGAGCGTCTCGACCATGTGGGCGGGCAGCCGGATCGTCCGCGACTGGTCGGCGATCGTGCGCATGATCGCCTGCCGGATCCACCACGTCGCGTACGTGGAGAACTTGAAGCCGCGGCGGTACTGGAATCGGTCC
>JBBTPF010000184.1:0-1085 GCA_038066295.1 Candidatus Methylomirabilota bacterium
CCGCGGTGAGCGTGAAGCAGGCGGCGCCGCTCGCCGCGCTCGCGCTGGCTCTGGCCCTCGGCGGCTGCGGGGAGGAGGCGGACAGCGCCGTCGAGCAGGTCGTCGGCCGGGGCGCCGAGAAGCCCGCCTATGGCGACACCTTCATCGAGGCGATGACGGGCAACATCTCGGGACTCATCCCGAACGTGCTGACCGACAGCGCGTCGTTCGACGTGGGCTCGATGATCTACAGCGGCCTCGTCACGCGCGACCGCGATCTCAACATCGTCGGGGAGCTCGCGGAGTCCTGGAAGTTCAGCAAAGACTGCCTCGACCTCACCTTCAACCTCCGGAAGAACGTGCGCTGGCACGACGGCCGGCCGTTCACCGCCGCCGACGTCGTGTTCACGTACGAGACGATGATCAACCCGAAGACCCCGACCGCGTACCGCGAGGACTTCAAGGCGGTCGAGGCCGTGACGGAGCTGGATCCGTACACGATCCGCGTCCGCTACAAGCAGCCGTACGCGAAGGCGGTGCAGAGCTGGGGCGTCTGGATGCTGCCCAGGCACGTGCTCGAGCCGTACGTGCGCGAGGGCCGGCTGCGCGAGGCGCCCCAGAACCGGTCCAATCCGATCGGGACGGGCGCCTACCGGTTCAGCGAGTGGAAGCCGGGGGAAAAGGTGGTGCTCGTCGCGAACCCCGACTACTTCGAAGGCCGCCCGTACCTCTCGCGCGTCGTCTACCGGATCATCCCGAGCCAGGCGACGATCTTCCTCGAGCTGAAGGCGAGGGGTGTGGACTCGGCCGGGCTCACGGCGCTCCAGTTCAAGCGGCAGACCGAGTACCCGGTGTTCCGGAAGGCCTACAACAAGTTCCGCTACCCCGCCAACGCGTACACCTACCTCGGGTTCAATCTCAAAGATTCGCGGTTCGCGGACCTGCGGGAGATCGAGTACCGGCGGGGCCGGGACTACGCCAGCCAGCTAACGGGCCGATGCCTCGGCGCCGAGCTCGATGCGCTGCTGAACAACGACGACAACCGCTACAACAGCCTCAACACCTCAAGTCCGCTGACAGGCAATCTCGTTCCAGGCCGAAGGGTG
>JBBTPF010000185.1:0-337 GCA_038066295.1 Candidatus Methylomirabilota bacterium
CGCCGCCTCGTAGACCGACCACGCGATCGGCGTCTCGAGAAGAGAGGCGTCCACCAGCTGGCCTTCGCCCGTGCGGTCCCGGTACGCGAGGGCGGCGAGGATCCCGATGAGCCCGAACATGCCGGTGCCGATGTCCGAGACCGGGATGGGCACGACGAGGGGCGCCCCGTCCTCCTCGCCGTTGATGGACATGAGCCCCGACATCCCCTGGGCGATTCGGTCGAAGCCCCCCCGCGCCGCGTACGGCCCCGTCTGGCCGAAGCCGGAGATCGAGCAGTAGACGACGCGCGGGTTGACCGCTCGCACGTCCTGCTCGCCGAGGCCGAGGCGCGGGGGG
>JBBTPF010000185.1:347-12864 GCA_038066295.1 Candidatus Methylomirabilota bacterium
GCCGTGCCCGGCCGCCAGTTCTCCACCACGACGTCGGCGCGCGACGCCAGGCGGCGGACGATCGCGAGCCCGTCGGGCGATTTCAGGTCGACGGTGATCGAGCGCTTGTTGCGGTTGAAGGTCATGAACGGCGCCGACTCGCCGTTGACCATGGGGCCCATGAGCCGCGCGTTGTCGCCGCCGGCCGGGTGCTCCACCTTGATCACGTCGGCGCCGAGGTCGCCGAGCAGCATGGCGCAGTAGGGCCCGGAGAGCTGGCTCGAGAGGTCGAGGACGCGAAGGCCGGGGAGGGCGGTCGGGGTCATGGCGGATGCAGTGTACTTAGCGTAGCCTTGACACGTCAAAGCGGTGGGTGCTATCCGTGGTGGGCCCGAACCGTTCCCGGGCAGGAGGACCTCATGACCCCGAAAACCCTCGGTGCTCTCATCGCCGCCGCCGCCGTCCTCGCCGCGAGCCTCCCCGTCGAGGCGCAGGGGCCGATCCGCGTCGGCGCCTCGCTGTCGCTCACGGGGACGTACGCCAAGCTGGGCAACTACCAGCACGAGGGCTACAAGCTCTGCGCCAAGCAGGTCAACGACAAGGGCGGCCTGCTCGGCCGGAGGATCGAGTTCGTCGTCTATGACGACCAGTCGACGCCGCCCACGGCGGTGCGCCTCTACGAGAAGCTCATCACCGAGGACAAGGTGGACGCGGTGATGGGGCCGTACTCCTCGCCCGTCACCGAGGCGTCGGCGAACGTCACCGAGAAGTACAAGAAGGTGATGGTGACGCCGATGGCGGCGACCACGTCGATCTTCAAGAAGGGCCGCAAGTACATCTTCATGGTCATCTCGCCGGCGGAGGTCTACCTGGAGGGCCTCATCGACATGGCGGCCAAGCGCGGGCTCAAGACGGTCGCCATCGTGTACGAGGACACCCTCTTCGCGAAGACCTCCGCGGTCGGCGCCGGCGAGCTGGCCAAGAAGCGCGGCATGCAGGTCGTCTTCCAGGAGGGCTACCCCAAGGGGAATCAGGACTTCTCCGCGATGCTGACGAAGATCAAGGCGGCGAACCCGGACGTGCTGGCCGCCTCGACCTACTTCGACGACGCGGTCGCGATCACGCGACAGATGAAGGAGCTGAACGTCAACCCGAAGATGTACGGCGTCACGGTCGGCGGCGACCTGCCGGAATTCTACGACCTGCTCAAGCAGAACGCCGAGTACATCGCCGGGGCGACCCAGTGGGAGGCGGGGCTGCCCTATCCCGGCAACAAGGAGTTCGCCGAGGCCTACAAGAAGGAGTTCGGGCGCGAGCCCGTCTATCACTCGGCGGCCGGGTACGCCGGCTGCGTGATCTGGGTGGAGGCCGTCAAGCGCGCCGGCACCCTCGACTCGGAGAAGGTCCGGGATGTCCTCCTCAAGCTCGAGATGAAGACGGCGTTCGGCGACTTCAAGATCGACCAGGACGGGTTCCAGACCGCCCACAAGATGGTCACGACCCAGTGGCAGGACGGGAAGAAGGTCGTCGTCTGGCCCGACGAGCTGGCGACCGGGAAGGTGCGGTTCCCGACGCCGCCCTGGAACCAGCGCTAGTGTCCCGACTCGGAAGTTCGCTGACACCCCGCCCCGCGCGTTGACGAACTTCTGACTCGGGACGCCAGTCGGTTGATCCGGCCGCCGGTCTCACTCCCATGAAGAGTGCGGGAGATCGACGGAGCCACGCCGTGCCTGTCTCAGGCCACCCTCGGACACCCGCGGCCTCGCGGACCCGGCGACAACAGTGAACGTCGCCATCACGCCGGCGATGGTCGGGCAGGTGGTCATCTCCGGCATCCTGGCGGGCGCGCTCTACGCCATGGTGGCGCTCGGGCTCGCGCTGATCTACGGCGTGATGCGCGTGATCAACATCGCGCACGGCCCGCTCCTGATGCTCGGCGCCTACACGACGTTCTTCCTCTACAGCGCGCTCGGGCTGAACCCGTACCTCTCGATCCCGGTCACCATGGCGGTGCTGTTCCTCGTCGGCGTCGGGCTCCAACGGACGCTCGTCTTCCGCGTCGTGGACGCGCCGGAGCTCTCGTCGCTCCTGCTCACGTTCGGCGTCTCGATCGCGCTCGTGAACCTGGCGCAGCTCGCCTTCACGTCCGACCTGCGCGCCGTGGAGTACCTGACCGGCTCGTTCCCGCTCGGCCCGTTCGCCGTCTCGAAGACGCGGTTCGTCGCGTTCGTCTTCGCCGCGGGCGTCACGGGACTGGCGTTCCTGTTCCTCCAGCGCACCCGGCTCGGCAAGGCGATCCGCGCCACGTCGCAGAACCGCGAGGTTGCGATGGTCTGCGGCATCGACGTCCAGCGCGTCCACATGTTCACCTTCGGGCTCGCGACCGCGCTCGCGGCGGCGGGCGGCGCGCTCATCGCGGTGATCGTCGCGATCCAGCCCGAGATGGGCCAGATCTGGACGTTCAAGTCGTTCCTCGTCATCGTCCTCGGCGGCGCCGGGAACTATCCCGGCGCGCTCCTGGGCGGGATGCTGCTGGGCCTCATCGAGCAGGGCGCGTCGCTCTTCCTGACGACGCAGCTCTCCGAGGTGGTCGCCTACCTCCTCCTCGTGGTCGTGCTCCTCGTGCGCCCGACCGGGCTCCTCGGAGGGCGGCAGACCTGAAGCGCGCGGTCCTCCCGGCGCTCGGCGTGCTCGCGGTGGCGCTCGCCGTCTACCCGACGTTCGGGACCGGCTACGGCGTGCGCGCGATGCTCCAGATCTTCATGTGGATCGCGCTCGCGGGGTCGTGGAACCTCATCTCGGGGCTCACGGGCTACGTCTCCTTCGGCCACGTGGCGTTCTTCGGCGCGGGCGCCTACACCGGGGCGATCCTCATCACGAAGGCGGGCTGGCCCTGGCTCGCCGCCGCGCTCGCGGGCGGCGCCGGCGCCTGCGCCGTCGCGCTCGTCATCGGCTACCCCTGCCTCCGCCTCAAGGGCCCGTACTTCGCCATCGCGATGCTCGGCCTCAACGAGGTGTTGCGGGCGCTCGTCTCGTACTTCGAGGCGCTCACGGGCGGCGGCTCGGGGCTGTCGCTGCCGACGCTCCACGCGACCGTCCCCATCTACTACGCGATGGCGGGGACCGCGGCCACCGTGACCCTCCTCACGTACCTGATCGTCACCTCGCGCTTCGGGCTCCGCCTGATGACGATCCGCGAGGACGAGGTGGCGGCCGAGGCGATGGGCATCGACACCGCGCGGCACAAGCTGTACGCCTTCCTGCTTTCCGCGGCGGGGCCGGGGATCGCGGGCGCGCTCGCGGCGCGCGACCAGGGCTACATCGAGCCGATCAGCGTCTTCCCGCTCGCGACGACGATCACGATGATCGTGATGGTGCTCTTCGGCGGCAAGGGGACCGTCTGGGGTCCGGTGCTCGGCGCCGTCGTGCTCTTCGTCTCGCAGGAGTTCGTGTGGGCCCGGTTCCCGTACGTGCACCAGCTCCTCTTCGGCGCGATCATCGTCGGCGTCGTGCTGCTCATGCCGCGCGGCGTGCTCGGCCTGCTCCAGATCAAGTACCGGTTGCCGAGGACGATCTGATGGCGACGCCGGTCCTCGAGATCGACGGCGTGACCAAGCGCTTCGGCGGCGTCACCGCCGTGGACCGCGTCTCGCTCAGCCTCGACCCCGGGCGGATCTACGGCCTCATCGGCCCGAACGGCTCGGGCAAGACCACGCTCTTCAACTGCATCACCGGTATCGAGCGGTGCCAGGCGGGCCGTGTCGTGTTCGACGGCGAGCGGATCGACGGGCTCAAGCCCTACGAGATCGCGCGCAAGGGGATCGGCCGGACCTTCCAGGTGATTCGCGTGTTCCCGGAGCTCTCGGCGCTCGAGAACCTCCTCGTCGTGACGCGCGGGAGCCTCGCGGAGGCGGACGCGCGCGCGCTCGAGCTCCTGCGCTTCGTCAAGCTCGAGGGGCTGCGGAACGAATACGCCGGCAACCTCTCGTACGGCCAGCAGAAGCTCGTCGAGTTCGTCCGCGTCCTCATGCGGGACCCCTCGCTGATCCTCCTCGACGAGCCCGCCGCCGGGGTGAACCGGACGCTGCTGAACGACCTGCTCGACGCGGTCCGGCGCTTGCGCGACCAGGGCAGGACCGTGCTCCTCGTCGAGCACGACATGAAGGTCGTCATGGGGCTCTGCGAGACGGTGTTCGTCCTCGATCACGGCGAGAAGATCGCCGAGGGCCCGCCCGGCCTCATCCAGGCCGACGAGCGCGTCATTGAAGCGTATTTCGGCCGTTGAGCTCGGGCTGCTCGGGCCGTTCGCGGCGCTGGCCGCGGCGCTCGCGTGGCGCTCGCGCGGCTGGCCCCTCGTCCACGATGCGCCGATCCTGCACTACATCGCGTGGCGCATCGGCGAGGGCGCGGCGCCGTACCGCGACCTCTTCGACATGAACTTTCCCGGCGCGTACCTGGTCCACCTCGCGGCGCTCGGGCTCTTCGGCCCGGGCGACGCCGGCTGGCGCGCGTTCGACCTCCTGTGGCTCGCGGCGACCTCGTGCGCCGCCGCCGCCCTCGCGGCGCCGTGGGGCCGGCTCGCGGCGTGGGGCGCGGCGCTCTTCTTCGCCGTCTACCACCTGGCGGGCGGCGCCTGGCAGGCGGGCCAGCGCGATTTCCTCCTCTGTCCGTTCCTCCTGCTGGCCGTCCTCGGCGTCGCGCGCTGGGCCGAGGGACGCGCCCCGCGGACGAGCCTCGCGGGCGGCGCGCTGGCACTCGGGGCGGGGATCACGATCAAGCCCCACGCGGCCGCGCTCGCCGCGGGCCTCCTCCTCGCCGTCGCCGTGCTCGCCTGGCGGACGGGCGCCTCGCCGTGGATGCCCGCGGCGCTCTTCGCGGCGGGCGTGGTCGCGATCCCGGCGGCCGTCGCCGCGTGGGTCGTCACGCGCGGGGCGCTCGGCGCCTGGTCCCAGATCGTCTTCGACTACCTCCTGCCGTTCTACTCGCGGCTCGGGCGGCCCGCCCAGTGGACGTTCGATCGCTGGCACGTGTGGATCGCGCTCGGCGCGGGCGTCGCGCTCTCGCTCGGCGCAGCCGCCGCGCGTCGCCGGCTCACGGCGCGCCACGCGCTCGCCGCGCTCGGCCTCGGCTACGGCCTGCTCCACTTCTTCGGCCAGGGGAAGGGCTGGGAGTACCACCTCGACCCGCTCGCCGCGTTCGCCGCCGTCCTCCTCTTCGCCGAAGCGGGCCGGCTCGTCCGGGAGGGCCGGGCCCTCGCGGCCACGCCGCTCATCGCGAGTGTCGCGGCGGCGTTCGTCCTGCTCGCGGCGAAGGGCCTGGAAGCGAGCGACGCCGCGTGGATCGCCGCCAAGGAGCGGCGGGTGAGCGCGGTGGTGGGAGATCTCGCGGGCCGCCTCGGGCCGGACGACACGGTGCAGGTGCTGGACACGACCGGCGGCGGCGTGCACGCGCTCCTGCGTCTCCGCGCGCGCCAGCCGACGCGCTTCCTCTACGACTTCCACTTCTATCACGACGTCGAGGCGGACCGGATCCGGACGCTCCGCGCCGAGCTCGCCGCCGCCTTCGACGCGCGGCCGCCCCGCTTCGTGGTCCTGTTCGAGCCGGGCTGGCCGGCGGGCGGCTACGAGCGCGTCGCGCGGTTCCCGGCGCTCGCCGAGCGCCTCGGGCGGTACCGGGTGGACGCGCGGCGGGACGGGTACATCGTCTATGCGCGGTGACACGATCCGCCGCATCGTCCGCGCCTACGACGATCCGGTCGTCCGCGCCTACTGCTGGGCGCGCTTCGGGATCCTGCGCCAGCGGTTCCTCGACGAGATCGGCCAGTACCTGCCCGCGTCGGGCGAGGTGCTCGACATCGGCTGCGGCTTCGGCCTCTTCTCGCTCTACTACGGCGCGACCGGCCCGGCCCGCTTCGTCCGCGGCATCGACGTGAACGGGCGCCGCGTCGCCATGGCGCGCCGGGCCGCCGCGCGGCTCGGCATCGAGAACGTCGCGTACGCCGAGGGCGACGCGCGCGACTTCAAGGGCGACGGCGAGGTCGCCGCCGCGTACATGCTCGACATCGTCCACCACGTCCCGCCCGAGAGCGTGGGACCGCTCCTGCGCCGCCTCGCGGGCTGCCTGCCGCCGGGCGGCACGCTCCTCGTCAAGGACGTGGACACGCGCCCGGCGCCGAAGCGCTGGTTCACGTGGGCGCTCGACAAGCTGATGCAGCCCTCGGCGCGCGTGCGCTACTGGAGCGCCGAGGATCTGACGGCCGCGCTCGAGGCGGCGGGCTTCGCCGTGCGGCGCCACGCGATGCTCGACTTCCTGCCGTACCCGCACGTCCTCTACGTCTGCACCCGGAAGGCGGCGGCGTGAGCACGCAGCTCCTCACCGCCCACGGGATCACGGCCGGCTACGGCCGGCTCGACATCCTGCACGACGTCTCGGTCCACGTGAGCCCGGGCGAGATCGTCAGCGTGATCGGGCCGAACGGCGCCGGGAAGTCCACCGCATTCAAGACGATCGTCGGCGTCCTCCACCCGCGCGCGGGCCGCGTCGTGTTCAACGGCGAGGAGATCACCGGGCTCCGGCCCGACCTCGTGCTCCGGCGGGGGCTCGCCTACGTGCCGCAGGGGCGGCTCGTCTTCGCGCAGATGACCGCGCTCGAGAACCTCGAGATGGGCGCGTACACGGTGGAGGATCCGGCGCGCGTCGCCGAGGCCTTCGAGCGCGTCTACGCGCTCTTCCCGATCCTCTTCGAGCGGCGGTACCAGAAGGCGGGCACGATGTCGGGCGGCGAGCAGCAGATGGTCGCGATCGGCCGCGCGCTCATGACGACGCCGCGGCTCATCCTGCTCGACGAGCCGTCGCTCGGGCTCTCGCCGAAGTACGTGACGCTCATCTTCGACAAGCTGGTCGCGATGAAGCACGCCGGCTACACGCTCATGCTCGTCGAGCAGAACGCGACGCGCGCGCTGGCGATCGCCGACCGGGGCTACGTGCTGGAGCTGGGGCGCAACCGCTTCGAGGGGGCGGGGACCGCGCTGCTCGCCGACCCGGAGGTCAAGCGCCTTTACCTCGGCGGCTAGCCCGGGCGTCCGCCCGCGCCTCCATCTCGTCGCGGTCGCGGGACACCAGGACGACGCCGAGGGTCTTCAGGAGGTGGGCCTCGCTGGCGAGCCGGCGCTCGGCGCGACGCTTCTCGGCCGCGCTGGCGCCGGTCGCCTGGCGGCGCTGGCCGCGGCGCCGATCGAGGACGACCTCCACGTTGTCGTTGCCCGCGAACTGCCGCTTGAGGATCTCGTAGAGGTCCTTCCGGTCGGTCGCCACGATGTAGAGGTCGCGACGCTTCGCCATGGCCTTCCTCACAATCTAAGCTCTTTGCGCCCGCTGCGCCAGAGGGCTAGGCTGGGGGCACGATGACTCGTGTCCTGGTCCTGCTGCTCGCCGCGCTCGTTTCCGGAATGCCGGGCTCCGGCCGCGCCCAGGGCGGCAAGCAGGTGAAGGTGAGCTTCGACTTCCGCCAGTCCGGCGTCCAGAGCCGCGACGCGGTGCAGGGCGGCGGGCGCGTCGTCATCACCGAGCGCGGGAGCGCCCGCCCGTCGGGCCGCGTCGGGGTCGAGTCGACCGAGCGGCGCGTGACGCAGACGCACGGAATCTTCACGGTCGTCCAGGACGGCGGCGAGTCCACCCTGCTCGTCGCCACCCAGGTGCCGTATTCCCAGGTCGCCTTCTACCGCGACTGGCTGACCGGCGCCGGCCTCGTCGCGAGCTCCGTCCAGTTCAAGGACGTGGGCACCTCCCTGAAGGTGCGCGCGGCGATCCTGCCCGGCAACCAGGTCCGCGTCCGCGTGACGCCGTCCGTCAGCTGGTTCTCGGCTGACAACGCGGGCGTGATCGAGGTGAACGAAGCGTCGACCGACCTGGTCGTGCCCAACGGCCGCCCGGTCCAGATCGCCGGCGCCACGACGAAGCTCCACGAGGTGACGCGGCAGATCCTCGGGTTCAGCACGAGCCAGCGCACGGGCGAGACGCTGATGACCCTCACCGCGACCGTGCTCGACTAGCGGGGGTACGCCTCGGGCTTCTCCAGGAACGTCTTCGCGCACTCGAGCGAGCAGAAGTACCGGTGCGCGTCCTTGTAGAGGACGCGCGCCGCCGCGGTCTCGAGATCCACGCGCATGCGGCAGACGGGGTCGATCGTCGCGGTCGCGTCGAGCCCGTCCCGGCAGAGGAGCTCGAAGACGGGCACCGGCTCGGCCACGTTCTTGAACTTCACGGACCCGAGATTGCAGATCTGCACGTCGTGGAGCTCGCGCGCGCGCGCGGCGACGGGCTCGGTGCAGAGGATCTGCCCGGGGCGCGCGTGCGCCGTCACCCGCGCCGTGAGGTTCAGCGCCGCGCCGAAGTACTCGCCTCCCCGCTCGACCACGGGCCCGCCGTTGAGACCGATCCGGACCATCGGGAAGAGCGGCTCGCGCTCGACCGCCTCGCGCAGGCGGATCGCCGTCGTGATGGCCGGCGCGGCGTCATCGGCGACGAGCACGACCTGGTCGCCGACCCGCTCGAGGAACCGCACCCCCGGCTCGAGGACCGCGCGCACGATCTCCATGTAGCGGCCGATGAGGTCGGCCGCGCGGAGGCTGCCGTGGGCCTCGGTGAGCGCGCTGAAACCCGACAGGTCTGCCATGACGAAGACGGCGTCGGTCTCGCTCGCGGTGGTCATCGGCGGGTCACCGGGGAATCAAGATAAATGGGGCTCGATGACGAGATCCTGTCCCTTCTCGCGCCACGCGCCGGAGCGAACACCCTAAGAGGAGACCAGCTTCTCTCCGTTTTTGCAAGCGCCTGCCCGGGGGCTGCGACGCCTTGAGAGGGGACGCCGAGGCCTGACACCTCTTTGCGAAGTCCCCAGGCGGAGGCCCGATCCGCGCCCGTATCGGCTCGCCCTCCAGGAGCTGGGCGCGTCCGCCGACCGCACCCTTGGCACAACCGCATCGGGCTGCCACCAGTAAGCTCTGACATCCAGACTGTGGGGACACATGCGTCGCTGGCGCCGCTCCGTGATGAGGTGTTCGGCGAGGCAACGCAAGATGCGATGGACATGGAAGGCGCGACGTGAGGGGCGCGGATGTTCAGGCGCGCGGCCCGAACGTGGCCGAGCGGACCCGGGAACATTCGGTGTAGAATTCACCGATCCACTCGGCGGCGATGGGCGGGGGGGCGGTTGGAGCAGGCGATGGAGCGATGGGGCGAAAACGGGTTCGGATCACGCCGGGACTTCAGGAGGCGTTGGAGTGGCTCACGCTCTCCAGGTCATCTCTGGGCGAGCGGCTGCGCGTCGAGATCTTCAGGAATCCTTGCCTGGAGGAGGAGCGCTGTCTGCCCTTCCCGCGCCCCGCGCCGATCGAGGCAGACCTCGTCGTGGAGCGGACGATGCGCGGGCTGCGGGTGGCGCTCGATCGCGACGGGCTCCCGAGGCTCCGTTTCTGCTCCCTCCGCCATAACGGCGATGATCCCACGTCGGCGCAGCGCTTCTCTCGCCGCGCCCGATGGGTGCTTACCGTGCTCAAACGGCGCGAGGAGATTCTCACGCGCGTCGGCCAGGCGGTCGTGGAGGCGCAGCGGGCGTATCTCGACGGGCAAGCTGAGCGGCCGATCCCGCTCACGATCACGGCCGTGGCAGCGCGGGTCGGTCTGCATCCTTCCACGGTGAGCCGGGTGATCCGGCGGAAGCTCGTGGCCGCCCCGCGAGGAGTCGTCGAGCTGGCGAGCCTCTTTGGGCGACTGAACGGCGAGGCTCGAGAGGCCGTCCGTGACCTGCTGGCGTCCGAAACACCCTCCCGTCGACTGACCGACCGTCGTATTGCCGAGCTGCTGGCCGCGCGGGGGCTGGTGCTCTCCAGGCGAACCGTCTCGAAGTATCGGCGCGCTCTGGGAGTGGCTGCCGCGCGCCGGAGAAGGGCGGCTCCGGACGGTGCCCAGTGATCCCGTTAGGACTCATTCCTGGGCAAGATGGCTCCATGTAGGGGCATGATCTTGCACAGACAGACAGACAGACAGACAGACAGACAGACAGACAGACAGATTCAGCAGGGCTAGAGCTTGCTGAAACTTCCGGTCCCGATAGACCGTCCCGCCGGAGCCGCACCAGCTTTGACTCGCCGAGGAGCTCCCTACTAATAGGTTCGCTGACCGTCAGAGTGACTGGCTCCCTCCTCCTCATGTTTCTTGTCGCCCTGCTGATCCTGGCTGCCGGTCTCTACCTCTCCGCGCAGCTGAGAAGCGTTGGAGTGACGGTGGATTTCGCGGGCAGCGAGCGGATGCGCGCGTACAGGCTGTCCACCCTCATGCACGCCCTCGTGCATGGCTTGGATGGCGAGGCGATTGAAGGGCGGGCTCAAGCAAGGGTTCTCATCGAGGAGGAGGTTCGCACCTTCGAAGCGATCCTTTTGGGCTTGAGGGATGGAAGTCGCGAGTACGGCTTTCCCGCTGCGCCCACCGCCGAAACCGTCAACCAGGTCGAGGCGGTGATTCAACAGTGGCGAGCTGTGGCGAAGCCGTCCTTGCTGGCCGCTCTCGGAACGAGCTCGATTGAGGAGGCTAGGAAAAGCCTCGCGGACTACGATAACCGGATCACGGAGCTGGTCGGATCCATCGATAAGGTGGTGAAGCGGCTGGCCGCACACTCTTCATGGCAGGTGCAGTATTACCGCCGGCTCGCATATTCGCTGCTCGTTCTGCTGCTCGTTGTGGGCATCGGCACGGGATATGTGCTGCACCGCTTTGTCGTTGGGCCGCTCCAGGAGTTGGCGTTGGCAACGGGGGGGATGGGGAAGGGGGATCTGTCGCAAAGGGTCAGGGTGATGCCCTCCGCCTTGATGCCGGACGAGGTGCGCGAGCTCTTGGCGGCGTTCAACGAGATGACGGAGAAGCTGGAGACCTCGTTCCGGCGGGTGCGCGCCGCCGAGCGGCTCTCTCGGCGGATCCTCGCCTCCCTGTCCGATGCCCTGATCGTGCTCGGTCGCGGCGGCGAGGTCCGCTACGCCAACCGCGTCTTCTATGACTGGTTTGGCTCGGAGCCCTCCGCGGTGGCGGGGCGCTCGCTCCACGAGGTGCTGCCGCTCGCCGAGGCGGCGCGGCAGATCGAGGAGATTGCCGCGGGAAGCGCGCACGCCAACCCGTTCGAAGCCACGTGGCGTCCGGAGGAAGGGGAGGAGCGGACCTTCCGCGTCAGCGTGAGTGGTCTGCGCGTTGCAGAAGAAGAAGAAGAAGAAGAAGAATTGGTGATCCTGGAAGAACTGACGGCGTACCGCCGGATGGCCGAGAAGCAGCGGACGCTCGAGGCCCAGCTCCTCCAGGCCGAGAAGCTGTCGGCCCTGGGCGGACTCGTGTCCGGGGTGGCTCACGAGCTGAACAACCCCTTGGCCGTGGTGCTGGGCCGGGCTGAGCTTCTTCTGCTTGGGGAGTTGGACGAGCGCACGCGGCGCGCGCTCGAGGCCGTGCGGACCCAGGGCGACCGGATGAAGCGGATCATCCAGAACCTGCTATTCGTGGCCCGCAAGCATCCCCCGGAACGGAGCTGGGTGGACCTCAACGCGCTCCTCCGCGAGACGGTCGAGCTCCGGGTGCACCAGATGCACGTGAATAACATCGAGGTCCGCTGGCACCTCGACGAGGGCCTGCCTCGGATAATCGCCGACCCGCATCAGCTCGGGCAGGTGTTCCTGAACCTCGTCACGAATGCGGAGCACGCCATGGCGGGGCGCCCGGGGGTGCTCACGATCGGCACCGAGCCTGCTGGCGAGACGGTCCGGGTGGGCGTGGCCGACACGGGGCCCGGGATCGCGCCCGAGCACCTGCCGCGCATTTTTGAGCCCTTCTTCACCACCAAGGAAGTGGGGCGCGGGACCGGCCTGGGGCTGTCGGTGTCCTATGGCATCGTCGTCGGCCACGGCGGCCGGATCTGGGCGGCGAGCACGCCGGGGCGGGGTGCCGGCTTCTTCGTGGAGCTTCCCCTCGTCACGGAAGGAGCGGTTGAGACCGCCGAGCCGCTGCCGGCCCCGGTCCGGCCGGCGATCGGCCGCGACATCCTCGTCGTGGACGACGAGGCCGAAGTCCGCGACGTGCTGGCCGATCTGCTCGAGCTGGACGGTCATCGGGTGGAGGCAGTCGGAAGCGGGGAGGAGGCGCTCGCGCGCCTGCGGCAGCGGCGCTATGACGTGGTCCTGAGCGACGTCCGCATGCCGGGTCTGGACGGCCACGCGCTCTGCCGCCGGCTGGCGGCCGAGCAGCCGGAGCTGCTCCGGCGCGTCATCTTTGTGACCGGGGATACCGTGAGCACGGAGACGCAGGCGCTCCTGGACGAGATGCGACTGCCTCACTTGGCCAAGCCCGTGATGCTCGAGTCGCTGCGCGAGGCTGTCGCGCGGGTCTGTGCCACGCAGGGTGGGAGCGACGGAACTTGATCGATTATTAAGTTGGTGGAGCTGAGGGGATTCGAACCCCTGACCCCAAGACTGCCAGCCTTGTGCTCTCCCAACTGAGCTACAGC
>JBBTPF010000186.1:0-5615 GCA_038066295.1 Candidatus Methylomirabilota bacterium
GAGCGCGCGCTGAGGGCCCCGCCGGCCGAGCTGATCCGGTGACGCGCCCTCTCGCCTACCTGCTGGTCGCCACGGTGTTCGTCGACGTCCACGCGTCGGCGGCAGCGGAGCTTCCGGTCCACGGCTTCCTCCAGGCCGCGTCGGCCTACCGGATGATCCGGCCCGATTCCTGTCCGCGCACCCAGCGGCTCGCCTGCGAGGAAGACTTCGTCCTCGGCGAGGGGCGGGCGCGGCTCGAGCTGTCGCCGCGCGGCGAGCGCTGGGCATTCCTGGCGAGGGCGGAACTGATCACGGATGCCGTCGGGGGCCGGGTGGACGCGGAGCTCAGGGAGGGCTATCTCGACCTCAAGTTCCCGGCGCTGGATCTCCGGATGGGACGCCAGGTCGTCACGTGGGGCGTGGGCGATCTGGTTTTCATCAACGACGTGTTCCCCAAGGACTGGGTGGCGTTCATTTCCGGCCTGCCGCTGGAGTACCTCAAGAAAGGCTCGGACGCCGTCAACGCCACAGGCCACTGGGGCGGCACCTCGCTCCAGCTCGTCCTGATCCCTCGCTTCGAGGCCGACACGCTGCCGGAGGCCGGCGGACGGCTCGCCTTTCACGATCCGATGGCGGCGATCGAGCACCGGCGGACCGACGAGCCCTCTCCGGCGCTCGACCGGATCGAGGCGGGGCTGAGGCTCTTCCGCAACGTCCTCGGATGGGATCTCTCCCTCTACGCCTATCGCGGGTTCTTTCACGCCCCCGCCGGGGAGGTGGAGCCGGGGCCGCGGCTCCGGCTCTTCTTCCCGCCGCTCGACGTCTACGGGGCGAGCGCTCAGGGCGCCGCGCTGGGCGGCGTGGTGAGCGTCGAGGCCGGCTATTACGACTCGCGGGCGGATCGATCGGGACTGAACCCGGCGGTGGAGAACTCCTCGGTCAGGCTGCTCGGCGGCTATCAGCGGGAGCTGGTGCCCGACCTCACGGCGTCCGGCCAGTACTACGTCCAGGTGATGGGGGATCACGCGGAATACCGGGAGACGCGGGGCGCCGGGATGGCGAAGCGCGCGGCCGCCCGTCACGTGCTCACGCTCAGGCTGACGCAGCTGCTCCTGCACCAGACGCTGCGGCTCGGGGTCTTTGTACTGGCGAGCCCCAACGAGGGCGACTGGTACCTCGGGCCCGAGGCGCGATACCAGATCACGGATGCGCTCTCCGCGACGCTCGGCGTCAACGCGTTCGGCGGTCCGCGCCGCACCGAGTACGCCCAGTTCGAGGGCAACTCGAACCTCTACGTGGTGGTCCGCTATGCCTTCTGAAGGGAGGTGAGCCGGTATGACGCTCTACATGGAGCAGTGGCTACGGCTGCTGGGGGGCATCATGGTGCTCGCCAGCGTGCTCCTCGCGGTGTCCCACCATTCCGCGTGGCTCTGGCTGACCGGCCTGATGGGGGTCAACCTCGTCCAGTCGGCGTTCACGAATTTCTGACCCTCGATGCTCCTCCTGCGGGCCGCAGGAGTGAAAGAGAAGAGGGCGTAACCCGATCCGGCGCGAGGGTGGCGACGCGAGGGCACGCGGAGGGCTGGCAGTCAGAGGCTGTCGCGGCGGCGGTGTTTGCGCTCGTCCCCGGCGCGGGGGGAGGCCGGGCGGTAGACCTCTCGTGCGGCACCGGCCGCTACACGCTGGCGCTCGCCGAGCGCGGCGTCAGGGTGGTCGGCGTCGACCTCTCGGCGCCGATGCTCGCGCGCGCGCGCGCGCGCGGAGCGCTCGGGCCTCGCGGTCGGCCTCGTCCGGGCCGACGCCGGGGCCCTGCCGTTCCGCGCGGGCGCGTTCGACCTCGCGACGATGATTCTCGGGCTCGAGTTCGTGGCGGAGCCTGGACGGCCGCTCCAAGAGGCCCATCGGGTGCTCAGGCCCGGCGGGCGCCTCGTCGTGGCGATCCTCGATCGCTCCGGGTTCTGGACGCTGTGGCGCCGTCTCAAGCGCCGGTTCGTTCCCTCGATCTGGCGGGGGGCGAGGTTTCTCGCGGTGCACTTTCTTCCTCTCCTCGCGCGGGGGAGGGCGGGCTGGCTCGAGCAGTGGGAGGCGATCGGGGCTCGGTGGATGCCCGCGTGGGCGGCCTTCGTGGCCGTCGCGGCGCGACGCGTATAGAAAGGACCGACGATGGCGACCACGGTGATTCTGGGAGGCGGAGTCGGAGGACTCGTCACAGCCAACACGCTGAGACGCCGGCTCGATCCGAAGCACCGGATCGTCCTCGTCGATCGCAGCGCGCAGCACGTCTTCACGCCGTCGTTCCTCTGGATGATGCTCGGCTGGCGGGAGCCGCGGGCGATCAGCCGGGACCTCGGCCGCCTCTCCCGCAAAGGGATCGAGGTCGTGCAGGAGGAGATTCTCGAGATCGACCCCGCGCGGCGACGGGTCAAGACCGCGCGGCAGGAGCTCGCCGCGGACCACCTCGTCGTCTCGCTCGGCGCCGAGGCGTGGCCCGGCGCGGTGCCGGGGCTCGCCGCGGCGGGCTGCAACCTCTACGATCTCGCCGGCACGCTCCGCCTCCGCGACGCGCTCGCAGGATTCCGCAGCGGCCGGATCGCGGTTCTGGTCGCCGGCGTGCCCTTCAAGTGTCCGGCCGCACCCTACGAGGCCGCGATGCTGATCGAGGCCTCGCTGCGCCAGCGCGGCCTGCGCGAGCGGTCCCAGATGGATGTCTACACGCCAGAGACGCTGCCCATGCCCGTCGCGGGCAAGGCGCTGGGCGAGGCGGTGAAGGGCATGGTGGAGGGCAAGGGGATCGGCTTCCACCCCCAGCACAAGCTCGCCGCCGTCGAGCCGGCGCGCCGGGAGCTCACGTTCGAGAACGGCGTCAAGACCGGATACGACCTCCTCGTGGTCGTTCCGCCCCACCGCTGCCCGCCGGTCGTCAAGGACGCCGGGCTCACGGGGGAGACCGGGTGGGTGCCCGTCGATCGGGCCACGCTCGCGACGCGCCACGAGCGCGTGCTCGCGATCGGTGACGTGGCCGCCATCAAGCTCCCCGTCGGGCTCCCGTTGCCCAAGGCGGGCGTGTTCGCCCACGCCGAGGCCAAGGTCGTCGCGCACAACATCGCCGCCGAGCTCACCGGCCGCGGGGCGCCCGCGGCGTTCGACGGCGTCGGCTATTGCTTCGTCGAGATGGGCGACGGCGTGGCCGCGTACGCCAAGGGGAACTTCTACGCCGAGCCGGCGCCGGCGATGACCCTCCGGTCGCCGAGCCGGCTCTGGCACTGGGGCAAGATCTACTTCGAGAAGTGGTGGCTGCGACGCTGGTTCTGAACCGGCGCCCCGGCCTTGCCGGAGGGACGGGGGTGTATCGGATCTCGCACGTTGACCCGACGGCGGCCGCCTGTTTCAATAGGCTGGGAGGTTGACGATGGATCTCACCCACTGGGTGTTGCTGGTCGTGCTGGTCGTTTCAATCCTGATCCCGGTGGGCGGGTTCGTCTGGATGTCCCGGATCCTGAGGAAGGACGAGGCCATCGACGCCGCGACCTTCCTCGCTCTCCGCGAGCTCCGAGAGCGTTTCGAGCAGAGCAAGCAGTCGCCTGCTCGCTGATGCCTGGCCGTCAGCCCCGGCGGTAGATCTCGCCGCCCGACTTCCTGAACTCCTCCGCCTTCTCCCGGAGCCCCTGGGCGATCGCCGCGGTCTCCTCGGCGATGCCGTGCGTGGCCGCGTACTCCCGCACGTCCTGGGTGATCTTCATCGCGCAGAAGTGCGGCCCGCACATCGAGCAGAAGTGGGCGAGCTTGGCGCCGGCCGCCGGCAGCGTCTCGTCGTGGAACTCGCGCGCGGTCTCCGGGTCGAGCGAAAGGTTGAACTGGTCCTCCCAGCGGAACTCGAAGCGCGCCTTCGAGAGCGCGTCGTCCCACTCGCGCGCCCGGGGGTGACCTTTCGCGAGATCGGCCGCGTGGGCGGCGATCTTGTACGCGATGACGCCGTCTTTCACGTCCTTCTTGTTCGGCAGGCCGAGGTGCTCCTTGGGCGTCACGTAGCAGAGCATCGCCGTGCCGAGCCAGCCGATCATCGCCGCGCCGATCGCCGAGGTGATGTGGTCGTGGCCGGGCGCCACGTCGGTCACGAGCGGCCCGAGCGTGTAGAACGGCGCCTCGTGGCAGATCGCGAGCTGCCGGTCCATGTTCTCCTTGATGAGGTGCATCGGGACGTGGCCGGGTCCCTCGATCATGACCTGGCAGTCGCGCTCCCATGCGATCGTCGTGAGCACGCCGAGCGTGTCGAGCTCGGCGAACTGCGCCTCGTCGTTGGCGTCCGCCGTGCATCCGGGCCGGAGCCCGTCGCCAAGCGAGAAGGCGATGTCGTAGGCGGCCATGATCTCGCACATCTCTCGGAAGTGGGTGTAGAGGAACGATTCCTGGTGGTGCGCCAGACACCACTTGGCCATGATGGAGCCGCCGCGCGAGACGATGCCCGTCACGCGCCTGGCGGTGAGCGGGATGTAGCGGAGCAGCACGCCCGCGTGGATCGTGAAGTAGTCCACGCCCTGCTCGGCCTGCTCGACGAGCGTGTCGCGGTAGACCTCCCACGTGAGCTCCTCGGCCTTCCCGCCGACCTTCTCGAGCGCCTGGTAGATCGGCACCGTGCCGATGGGAACCGGAGCGTTGCGCAGGATCCACTCGCGCGTCTCGTGGATGTTGTTCCCCGTCGAAAGATCCATGACGGTGTCGGCGCCATGCCGGATGGCCCACGTCATCTTCTCGACCTCCTCTTCGATCGAGGAGGCGACGGCCGAGTTGCCGATGTTGGCGTTGATCTTCACGAGGAACTTCCGGCCGATGATCATCGGCTCGGTCTCCGGATGGTTCACGTTCGCCGGGAGGATCGCCCGGCCGCGCGCGATCTCGTCGCGCACGAGCTCGGCGCTGAGCCCCTCGCGCAGCGCGACGAACTCCATCTCGGGCGTGATCTCGCCGCGCCGGGCGTGGTGCATCTGGGTGACGCAGGAGCCGGGCTTCGCCCGACGCGGCAGGCGCACGCTCGCGAACCTGACGCCGCCGAGCGCAGGGTCGTCGTCGCGCTGGCGCCGGTAGGCGGAGGTCGGCCCGGGCAGCTCCTCCACGTCGCCCCGGCTCGTGATCCAGCCGAGGCGTAGCGGGGGTATCCCGCGCTTGAGATCGAGCGAGGCGTCGGGATCGGTGTAGGGGCCGCTCGTGTCGTAGAGGCGGAGCGGCGGGTTGCCGCCCGACAGCGCGATCTCGCGCATCGGAACGCGGAGATCCGGGCGCGCCCCGGCCACGTAGACCTTGCGGGAAGCGGGTGCTGCCATCACTGGCCTCCCTTCGCTGGCATTAACCAGGTCAGGTTCATGCGGTCGGCGGCGGTAGCCGCCCTCTCAGCCCGGTTCCCCGAGCTCCCGCGGTGTCGGACAACGTGCGTCCGTAGGCTACCCCCGATCGGGCGCGCGATCAAGCGCTCGAGGGGGGTACGCTGCTCCATCGTAGCGCGTCCGCGCCCGCCGTCAACGTCTCGGTTGGTCGACGCCCGCGCGAAACAGCACGCGCCCCTTCGCCGCGTCAGTGGCCGGGGGCCCCGTAGGTCGGCGCGGCGACGCCGTCGATCAGGACGCTGACGCACGCCGGAAGCC
>JBBTPF010000187.1:0-15418 GCA_038066295.1 Candidatus Methylomirabilota bacterium
TGACCGCGAGCCGCGCCGCCGAAGCCGGCCTGGCGAGCGCCCACCCCGCCTCCGCGGCGGCGGCCAGGGCGCGGCCGTCGGCCCGCGCCGCCGGGTGGCCGTGACCGCGCGGGCTCACGTCACCGACCGCGCCGTTGACGAAGAGGGCAGGCACTCCGAGCCGGTGCTCGATCTCCCGCGAGGCGATGCCCATCACGTCGCCCGAGTACCTGCGGTTCCGGGCGCCGAGCATCGTCCCGTGGATGGCGTAGTTCCAGAGGAGCGCGACCGGCACCCCCGAGGGCGACGCGAGCTTCAACACCACGACGTCGGGATCGAGCGGCTGGCCGAGCCGGCTCGCCGTCAGCGGGGGCGCCGGCAGCGCGATCGCGGCGGCCAGCGCCGGGGTCTTCGCCGCCTCAGCGCGGCGAGCCGCGTCCACCACGGCGTCGAGCAGCGCGCCGCGCACCGCCTCCTCGTAGCGGTCGGTCGCGACGATCGCCATCACCCGCGACTCGAGGAACGCTCCAGGCCCGGAATGGGTATGGGACGCCGAAACGATGAGGGTGCCGGCCCGCACGCCGGCGGACTCGAGCCGGTGGCGCGCGGCCGCGACGAACGCGCGATCCACCGCGATCAGGTCCGCCGTCACCCAGACGAGCCGCGTCCGGCCGTCGTCGAGGACGAGGGCGCGCGCGGCCGGTGGGTCGAGCTCGCCGTCGTGGGGCGTGAACCAGAAAGCGTGCGGGTGGAGGCCAAGGACGTCGGGGAAGAGCAGGCGGCGGCGGACGCTCCCGTAGCCGGCGAGGGGCGTGCCATCCGGGACCCGGAACGCCGCGATGGCCGCACCGGCCCGCAACGTATCGTCGGGCGGAGCCAGGCGTGGCTGTTTCCCGCCACCCTCGGCTGACGCCGGCACGAACCACCCGCTGCAACAGATCACTGCGAGAGCGACGGCGCGCGCGATCACCCCTCGGCACACAGCCCGGCGACGAGCGCCGCCAGCTCGGCCCGAGGCTCGCCGCTCGACTTCACCCGCCGCTCCACCTCCCAACACCGCTCGAGCTTCTGCGCCAGCGCCGCCGCCGGCCCGCCCCGGGCGAGGGTTTCGACGACCCCGGGCGGTACGCGGAGCGCCCGGGCGATCTGGTCGGGGGACCGGCCGCGGTCGCGCATCGCCGTGACGCTCCACGCCCTCCTCACGTCGCGCGTGAGGAGGGAGAGCAGGCGCATCGGCTCCTCGGTGGCGAGGAGCCGGTCGAGCGTCCTGAGGGCCGTTGCGAGGTCGCGGCGCTCGACCGCCCGCGTCAGCTCGAAGACGCCGCTCATCCGGTGCTCGCCGACGATCGCGGTGACCTCCCTGACACCCACCGCGCGGTTCTCTGCGCCGCCGGCGAGCGCGGCCTTGCGCGCCTCGCCGAGCAGCGTCACGGTCTCCTCGCCGACCCACTCGACGAGAAGCCTCGCGGCCTCCTCGCTGACCTGGAGGCCCTCCACCGCCGCCCGCTGACGGAGCCACGCCACGAGCTCGCGCCCCTGACGGACCGGCAGGTCCACGACGGCGGCCGCCGGCACGGCGCCCAGGAGCCAGTGCACCGCCCGGCGCTCGCGCGAGGCGCGCAATTCCTCGCCCGCCGTGAGCACCAGGCGCGTGGCGGGATTCGGGTCCCGGGCGTACGCGGCGAGCACCTCGGCGTGCCTGGCGGGGACGGCCTGCGCGTGCCGTACGACGACGAGGCGGAGGCCCGTCATGAGCGGCAGCGTCAGCGCCGCGTTCACCACGGCCTGGCCGGTCGTCTCGCGCCCGTCCAGCACCTCGCGGCCGAGGGCGGCCGTGGCGGCGTCCGGGAACAGGCGGCGCGTCAGGAGGTCGAGCGCGTCATCCAGGAGCTGCGCGTCGGCCCCGTGCAGGAGGAGGACGGGAGGGATCTCGCCGCGCTCGGCGAGTCGCAGGAAGCCCTGGTAGTCCACAGGCTCAGAAGCGGTCGACCGCGAGGCTGACGATCGAGCGCGCGATGTCCACGGCCGCCGCCTGGAGCGCCGATTCCTCGCGGGAGATCGTCTGGGACACGACGCCGACCACGCGGAAGTCGGCCTTCTCCCGGAACCGCGCCTGCTCGAAGAGCAGCGCGTTCCGTCGCACGTCACGGAAGCGCAGGTTCATGGTCACGACGAGCCGGTACTGCCGGATGGACGCGCGCGGGTCGAAGGCGAGCGCCTGGATCTCGTACCCGACCACCTCGCCTTCGAGGATCGCGTCCGCCTCCTCGGGCTTCACCACGCGCAGCCGGCCGTTGGTCGAGAACGCCTGCACGACCGCCTGCGTGAGGAAGTTCTCGACGGCGGGCTCGGACGTCTTGTTGGCGAAGACCGGCACCGCGACGGTCTTGACGTGGTCGGGCAGACTGCCGCGCAGCGAGTACCCGCAGCCGGCGAGCGCGGCCAACGTCAGGGCGAGCGCCGCGCCTCCGTACCTCATCCGCGGGTCACGATGTTGACGAGCCGGTTCGGGACCACCACGACCTTCTCGACCCTGCGCGAGGCCACCCAGGACTTCACCTTGTCGTGGCCGAGCGCCAGCTGGCGGACGCGATCCTCGGCGGCATCCACATCCACCAGGAGCCGGCCCCGCACCTTGCCGTCCACCTGCACGACGACGGTCACTTCCTTCCTCCTGAGCGCGTCGAGGTCGGCGCCGGGCCAGCGCTGCGCGAAGACGCTCTCCGTGTGGCCGAGCTGGGCCCACAGCTCCTCCGAGATGTGCGGGCAGAACGGCCCCAGCAGGAGCAGGATCGTCTCGACCGCCTCGCGCAGGAGCCGGGCACGCTCGCCCCCGGGCACGCGGTCGAGCGAGGCCGCCTCGAAGGCGTACAGCGCGTTCACGAGCTCCATGATGGCGCTGATCGCGGTGTTGAAGTGGAAATCGTGCTCGATGTCATCGGTCACGCGCTTGATCGTCTCGTGGATCGTCCGCCGGAAGGTGCGGCCGGCGTCTGACGACGGGTGGGGCGAGGCGCCCCCCCCGTCTGCCCCCCCGCCTCGCGCGCGGGCGGTCACCGCCTCCGAAGGCGCGCCTCGGAGTTCGTCACCGTGCGAGATCGCGAAGCGCCAGACGCGGCTCAGGAAGCGCGACGCGCCCTCCACGCCGCGGTCGTTCCAGTCGAGGTCCTTCTCGGGCGGCGCGGCGAAGAGCGAGAAGAGGCGCGCGGTGTCGGCGCCGAAGGCCCGGATCAGCTCGTCCGGATCCACGACGTTGCCCTTCGACTTCGACATCTTCGCGCCGTCCTTGACCACCATCCCCTGGGAGAGGAGCGCGGTGAACGGCTCGTCCACCTTCACGAGGCCCAGGTCGCGGAGCACCTTCGTGTAGAAGCGCGCGTAGAGGAGGTGAAGCACCGCGTGCTCGATGCCGCCGATGTACTGGTCCACCGGCATCCAGTACTCGGCGGCCGCCCGGTCGAACATGCCGCCCTGGAACGTGGGCGAGCAGTAGCGGAGGAAATACCACGACGACTCGACGAAGGTGTCCATCGTGTCCGTGTCGCGACGCGCGCGCCCGCCGCACTTCGGACATCGTGCGTTGACGAAGCGGGCCGCATCCGCGAGCGGCGAGCCCCCCTTGCCGCTGATCTGCACGTCGCGCGGGAGGACCACGGGGAGGTTCTCCTCCGCCTCGGGGACCATCCCGCACGTCTCGCAGTAGAGGACCGGGATCGGCGCCCCCCAGTAGCGCTGCCGGCTGATCCCCCAGTCGCGGAGCCGATAGTTCACCTTCGCTTCGCCGCGCCCGCGCTCGACGAGCCAGTCGATCGCGCGGCGCTTCGCGGCCGCAACCGTCAGGCCGTCGAGGAAGCCGGAGTTGACCTTGACCCCGTCGCCCGCGTACGCCTGCCCGGTCCAGCCCTCGGGGCGCTTGACCGTCTCGATGATCTCGAGGCCGTGCTGCACGGCGAAGTCCCAGTCGCGCTGGTCCTCGCCCGGCACCGCCATGATGGCGCCGGTGCCGTAGCCCATGAGCACGTAGTCGGCAAGAAAGAGCGGGATCTCGACGGCGTTGAAGGGGTTGACGACTCGCGCCGCGAGGCTGAGCCCGCGCTTGGGGCGGTCCGCGGCGAGCCGCTCGATCTCGGACTCCTTCGCAACCTCGGCGCGGAACCGGGCCACGGCGGCGCGTTCAGCGTCGCTCGTCACGAGCCGGTCGACGAGCGGGTGCTCGGGGGCGAGCACCGCGTACGTCATGCCGAACACCGTATCGGGCCGGGTCGTGAACACGCGGAGCTTGAGCTCCGGGCGCCCGGCCACGGGCAGGTCGAACTCGGCGCCCTCGCTCCGGCCGATCCAGTTCCGCTGCATGGTCAGCACCCGCTCGGGCCAGCCCGGCAGGCGGTCACACCACGCGAGCAGCTCCTCGGCGTAGGCGGTGGTCTTGAAAAACCAGCCGTCGATCTCGCGCGGCGCCACCTCCGAGTCGCAGCGCCAGCAGCGGCCGTCCTCCACCTGCTCGTTGGCGAGCACGGTCTGGCAGGACGGGCACCAGTTCACGGTCGAGCGCTTCCGGTAGGCGAGGCCGCGCTCGAGCATCTTGACGAAAATGAGCTGCTCCCATCTGTAGTAGGCCGGGTCGCACGTCGCGATCTCGCGGTCCCAGTCGTAGGAGATGCCCATCTTCCTGAGCTGCGAGCGCATGTAGTCGATGTTCTCGTACGTCCAGATCGCCGGGTGCACCCCGTTCTCGATCGCCGCGTTCTCGGCCGGCAGGCCGAAGGCGTCCCAGCCCATCGGGTGGAGCACGTTGAAGCCGCGCATCCACTTGTAGCGCGCAAGGAGGTCGCCGATCGCATACACGCGGACGTGGCCCATGTGGATGCGGCCCGAGGGGTACGGGAACATCTCGAGGCAGTAGAACTTCGGACGGCTTCCGTCCTCGGTGACGCGGAACTGCTTCCGCTCCTCCCAGACCCCCTGCCACTTCGGCTCGATCTCGCGGAATGGATATCGGTCAGTGGACATAATTAGCCTAGAGTTTTGCATACGTAGCGAACGGGAGCAAGAAACGCCCCCGGGCCTCCGGGCGAGGGATCGCGCGGGTGAGGCGGGAACGGGGCGGGTTCAGAGTGAAGTCCTCTCTCTCCGAGCGACGAACCCGGCCCATTCCCGCCTCGGACGACTACTTCTTCTCCACGCCCAGCATCCCGAGCGCTTCGTTGGCCTCCTTCACCGAGTCCGCGTGCCTGCCGTCCTTGTGGAGACCCTCGGCCTTCGCGAGCCTGGCCAGGGCATTTTTCACCTTGGGATCCTTCGCGTCCATCTTTGCCGCCGCGTCCCGGCCCTGCTTGATGAGCGTCGGGCACTGGAACGCGAGCGCCGTGCCGGCGCCCAGCGAGAGGGCCGCGCCGATCGCCGTCACCGCCATGAGCTTCCTCATCCGTGTCTCACCCCCTCGCGCGCCAGGTTGGCTCCACGGAGTCTAACCCCCGGTCACCGTCCCGGGTTCCCCGAACGCCCCGACGTGGAAGTGGTCGAAGATCCGCTGAGCGAGCCTCGGCGTCACCTTGGGCACCGCGGCGAGCTCCGCGACGGACGATTCCCGGACTCGCCGCGCCGAGCCGAGCGTCTTCAAGAGGCTCGTCCTGATCGTCGGCCCGACGCCGGGGATGGTGTCGAGCACGGACCGGAGCGTCCGCTTCGACCGGAGCTTCTTGTGATACGTGATCGCGAAGCGATGGGCCTCGTCCCGGATCTTTTGCAGCGTGTGGAGCGCGGGCGACGTCGGATCGAGGACGAGGGGCTGGAGGCTCAGGCCCTGGTAGACCTCCTCCGCCCGCTTCGCGAGCGCGACCACCGGGATCCAGTCGAGGCCGAGGTCCTGGAGGACCTTCAGCCCGACGTTGAGCTGGCCCCGGCCGCCGTCGATCAGGACCAGATCTGGCAGCGGGCTCCCCTGCTCGAGCGCCTTCGCGAACCGGCGCGTGAGAACCTCGCCGAGGGACGCGAAGTCGTCGGCGCCGGCGACGGTCTTGATCCTGAACCGCTTGTAGTCGTCCTTCTTGAGGCCTCCGTTCTCCCACACCGCCATCGAGCCGACCTGCTCGGCGCCCTGGAGGTTCGAGACGTCGTAGCCCTCGATCCGGTTCGGGAGCCCCGGGAGGCTCAGCGCGCGCCGGAGCTCCTCGAGGACGATCTGCTGGCGGTCGTCGCGGGAGAGCAGATGGTTCTGCAGCGCGATCGCCGCGTTCTCCTCGGCCATCGCGACGAACTCGCGCTTGGCGCCCCGCCGGGGGGCGTGGAGCTGCACGCGGCGGCCCGCGACCTCGCCGAGCCACCGGCCCGTCAGCTCCGCCTCGGGGAGCTCCTCGGAGACGAGGATCTCCGGCGCGGGGCAGACCGCCTTGCCGTAGAACTGCCGGACGAACGCCGAGAGGATCTCCCCATCGCGGAAGCCGGCCACCGTGTCGAAGAAGAACGGCTCCTGGCCCAGCAGGCGCCCCTTCCGGACGAAGAAGAGCTCGACGCACGCGTCGTTCCCCTGCCGGACGACGCCGATCACGTCCTGGTCGACCTCGTCCGTCGAGATGATCTTCTGGCGCTCGCGCACCTTGTTGAGCGATTGGATCTGGTCGCGCAGCATCGCCGCGCGCTCGAACTTCAGATCGGCAGCGGCGTCTTCCATCTCCTTGGTGAGTCGCAGGGCAAGATCCTCGTCCCGGCCTTCCAGGAACCGCGTCACATCCCGCACCGACGTCATGTACCCCTCGCGGGTCTCCCGGCCCGTGCAGGGCGCGTTGCACCGGTGGATCGCGTACTGGATACACGGCCGCTCGAGCGTGCCGTCGATCGGGATCGAGCAGGTGCGGAGCGGGAAGAGCTGGCGCGTGAGGCGCAGGGTCTCGCGCATCGCGGTGGCCGGATAGAACGGTCCGAAGTAGGCCGCGCCGTCGTCCTGCACGCGCCGCGCGACGAGGAGCCGGGGGAACGCCTCGTTGGTCGTGAGCTTCAGGAACGGGTAGTGCTTGTCGTCCCGGAGGATGATGTTGTAGCGTGGCCGGTGGCGGCGCACCAGGTTCGCCTCGAGCATGAGCGCTTCGAGCTCGTTGTCGGTGACGATGTACTCGAGGTCGCGGATCTGGCGCACGAGCGCATCGGTCTTCGGGTCGCGCGGGCGCGAGTCTTCCCGGGAGCGGGGGAGACCCCCCTCTCGACTCCCCCGGAAGTACGAGCGCACCCGGCTCCGGAGGGAGGCGGCCTTCCCGACGTACAGGACCTGCGCCTTCGCGTCCCGGTAGAGGTAGACGCCCGGACGGTCGGGAACGCGGGCGAGCTTCGCCTCAAGGGTCATGCGAGGTCGAGCTTCCGGAGCGCCTTGATCCGGTCGCGGAGCTCGGCGGCCTGTTCGAAATCGAGCCGCCGCGCCGCCTCCTTCATCCGCGCCTCGAGCTCGCCGATCCGCTTCCGGAGCTCGGCCGGCGACGCGAACGTCTCCTCGGCGGGCGCCTCCACCTCGACCGTGTAGTAGTCGCGCTCGTACACCGTCTGGAGGAGCTCGCGGATCGAGGACCGGATCGTCTCCGGGGTGATCCCGTGCTCGCGGTTGTACGCCGCCTGGAGCTCGCGGCGCCGCTCCGTCTCCCGGATCGTCGCCGCCATGGACTCGGTGACGCGGTCGGCGTACATGATGACCTCGCCATGCAGGTTGCGCGCCGCGCGCCCCGCCGTCTGGATGAGCGAGGTCGCCGACCGGAGGTAGCCCTCCTTGTCGGCGTCGAGGATCGCCACGAGCGAGACCTCGGGGATGTCGAGCCCCTCCCGCAGGAGATTGATCCCGATGAGGCCGTCGAACTTCCCGAGCCGTAGGTCGCGGATGATCGCGACGCGATCGAGCGTGTCGACGTCCGAGTGGAGGTAGCGCACGCGGAGCCCGACCTGCTGGTAGTACTCGGTGAGGTCCTCGGCCATGCGCTTGGTGAGCGTGGTGACGAGCACGCGCTCCTCGCGCTCGGCGCGGGCGCGGATCTCGGCGAGCAGGTCGTCCACCTGGTCCTTCGCCGGCCGCACCGTGATTCTCGGGTCCGTGAGCCCCGTCGGACGGATCACCTGCTCGACGACCGCGTCCGCCGACCGCTCGAGCTCGAACACCGCCGGCGTCGCGGACACGTAGATCGTCTGGCCCGTCAGGCGGGTGAACTCGTCGAACGTGAGCGGCCGGTTGTCGAACGCCGACGGCAGGCGGAACCCGTACTCGACCAGCGCCTCCTTGCGCGACCGGTCGCCGTAGTACATCCCCCGGATCTGGGGGACGGCCACGTGGCTCTCGTCGATGATGACCAGCGCGTCCTTCGGCAGGTAGTCGATGAGCGTCGGCGGCGCCTCGCCGGGCCGGCGCCCGGTCAGGTGGCGCGAGTAGTTCTCGATCCCGTGGCAGTAGCCGAGCTCGCGCAGCATCTCCATGTCGAAGAGCGTGCGCTGCTCGAGCCGCTGCGCCTCGAGGAGGCGGTTCTTCGGCCGGAGGAGCGCCAGGCGCTCCTCGAGCTCTTCTTGGACTGTCGAGAGCGCGCGCTCGAGCTGGCCCGCCTCTGTGACGTAGTGGCTCGCCGGGTACACGTGCACCCGGTCGAGCCGCTCCACCACCGAGCCCTTGAGCGGGTCGATCCGGTGGAGGGCGTCCACCTCGTCGCCGAAGAGCTCGACGCGCAGCGCGAGCGACTCCTCGTTCGCGGGGAAGATCTCGACGACGTCCCCGCGCACCCGGAAGGTCCCGCGGTGGAAGTCGTAGTCGTTGCGCTCGTACTGGACGGCGATCAGCCGCCGGATGATCTCGTCGCGGTCGATCCGGTCGCCCGCGGCGAGCTCGAGGTGCATCCCCCGGTAGGTGTCCGGCTCGCCGATGCCGTAGATGCACGACACCGACGCGACGACGATCACGTCGCGCCGCTCGAGCAGGGACTTCGTCGCCGAGTGGCGCATCCGGTCGATCTCGTCGTTGACGAGCGCGTCCTTCTCGATGTAGGTGTCCGATTGCGGAATATACGCCTCGGGCTGGTAATAGTCGTAGTACGACACGAAGTACTCGACCGCGTTCTGCGGGAAGAACGCCCTGAACTCACCGAAGAGCTGCGCCGCCAGGGTCTTGTTCGGCGAGATCACCAGCGTCGGCCGGCCGACGTTCGCGATGACGTTGGCGATCGTGTACGTCTTCCCCGACCCGGTGACACCGCGCAGGACGACGTGGCGCCGGCCGTCCTCGACGAAACGCGCGAGCGCCGCGATGGCCTGCGGCTGGTCGCCGCGCGGCGAGTACTCGGAGGCGAGCCGGAACACGGCCCTACGACGTCAGGACGGCGTCGGGACGGCGAGCAGGTACTTCCGCCACGAGTCCAGGAGCGAGTGCGCGTGCGGATGCCGGAGCATGTGCGTGGAGAACACGAACTTCGGGTGCACCGGCTCGCGCCAGAGCCGCATCCCGGCCTCGTCGGGCAGCCGATTGCCCTTCTTGAGGTTGCAGCGCAGGCACGCCGCCACGACGTTGATCCACGTCGTCTCGCCGCCGCGCGAACGCGGCATGATGTGATCCACCGTCAGCCGCTCGCCACGCCGGTTGCAATACTGGCACGTATAGCCGTCGCGGCGCAGGATGTTCTTCTTGTTGAACGCGACCCGGTCGAGGAAGGGCTTGCGGATGTAGATGGCGAGGCGGATCACGGCGGGGAGCGGGAACGCCACGGATGGTGACCTCACCACCCGTGGCGAGGCTTCAACCGGCTCGGCTTTCCCGTTCAGCAGGAGCACGATCGCGCGGCGGGCGTTGGTGAAATGCAGCGGCTCGAAGGTGTAATTCAGCACCAGTACGGCCACGTCGTTCATATTGTTCGAAAGCATAGACGGAGGCCCGCGGGGTGTCAAATCGGGCCTCCGGGCTCCACCGAGCCCTCAGCGGGGGATCAGGCGGCGGAGAACGGAGAGGAGGTTCGCCGGCCGTGAATGATGCGGGTTAAGGAGCGGCGTCCGCAGCAGCGGCAAGGATCCCTTCCCGGAGCCCGGAGTCGCTGACGGTGAGCGCGTCCACCCCGAGGCAGTCGAGCGTCGCCACGACGATCGCGACGCCTGGAACGATGAGATCGGCGCGGCCTGGCTCGAGGCACGGCAGCGCCGCCCGCTCGCCGACCGTGAGACCCCCCAGGCGCGCGCCGAGCCGCTCGATCGCGGCGCGGCTCAGGCGGTGGCCTTGCACCCGCCGGGCGTCGTAGGCCCTCAGGCCGAGGTCGAGCGCGGCCAACGTCGTCACCGTCCCGGCGGTGCCAACGAGATGAGCGGGGCGCGCGCGCCGGAGCTCGCCGGGAAGCTCGCGGGCGAGCTGTTCGGCGACTTCACGGAGCAGCTCTCGGTAGCGCGGCCGGTCCACCCGCTCCGGGAACGGGTAGCGCTCGGCGAGGGGGACGACGCCGAGCCTCAGGCTCGCCGTGGCGCGCACCCGGTCGTCTTCCGCCAGGATGTACTCGGTGCTTCCACCGCCGATGTCGAACACGGCCACCAGCCCGGCGAGCGGGCCCAGGCCGTGGCGGACGCCGCGGAGCGTGAGCCGCGCCTCGTCGTCGCCGCTCACCACGTGGACGCGCCGTCCGGTCGCGCGCTCGACCGAGGCGGCGAACCGGGACCCGTTCGCCGCCTCGCGCACCGCGCTCGTCGCGACGATCCTCACCTCCGCCGCGCCGAGCCCGGCACCGCGCGCCGCGTAGCCGCACACGACGTCCAGCGTGCGCGCCATCGGCGCCTCGCCGAGCGCGCCGGTGGCCGCAAGCCCTTCCCCGAGCCGCGTCACGGTCTGGTGCTGCTCCACGACCCGCCAGCGGCCAGGCCCCTCCACGTCAGCCACGAGGAACCGCACGGTGTTGCTGCCGAGGTCGATGGTAGACACGCGCATCCCGGATAGACGAACGCCCCGCCGGAGGTCCGGCGGGGCGTGTCCTCGGAGCTCGGCCGCCTACTTCTTCTTCAGGGAACGGATGTAGTTGACGAGCTCCCAGCGCTCCTTGTCCGGGAGATGCTTCCAGGGAGGCATCGAGCCCCGGCCATTCGAGATCTTCCAGAACAGCTCGCCATCCGTCTCCTTCTGGACGGCGTTGGACGTCCAGTCTGCGGGCTTCGGCGGCGGCAGCGCCGCGGCCGCCGGGCCGTCACCTTTGCCGGTGTTCCCGTGGCAGGCCGCGCAGTTCGTCTCGACCGACTTCTTCGCGCCGCCCACGCCCTTGACGGGGTTCTTCGCCCCCTTCGCGTCGGCCGGCGCAGCCCACGGACCCTGCGCCGAAACGCCCGCGATTCCGACCCCGACGATCAGGGCGCCGGCGGTGACGGCTGCTGTCAGCGACTTCGCGAACGCGCTCATGATGCCTCCTCTTGGACGGCCGATCGTGATGACGTTCACAACGAAACCGGGGTCATTTAACACTCCTGTGACGAAGGAGGTCAAGCTCATATTCGCTCGGCCATGCCGTCCCGGGCCCGCAGAGCGGCCAGCCAGCACACTGTGGCCACGGCACCGTAGGCGCCGGCGAGGCGCGGTGGCACCGGTGAGCCCGCCGCCCACGGCCAGAAGAGCGCCCCATTCGGTTGAGGCCACCATCACCGGCCCGAGCACGCCGAAGACCATCGCGAAGAGAGTCGGCGTGTCGATGCCGAACGGCATCGCCGTGACGTCCTCCCGCCCGCTGCGGCGCATGAGGCGCACCGCGAGCCACGTGTAGGCGAGGTCGCCCACGAGAACGCCGAGCGCCGTGCCGGGAACCATGCGGGAGAGGACGAGGTCGGCCGGGAACTTGAAAACGCCGATGAGGAGGATCGAGAGGATGACGAGCTGGGTGACGTTGTCGAGCGCCAGACCGAGGAACCCGTTGAGGTCCCCGGCCCTGATCCAGGCGGGTGTGGCCCTACCGCGCCCGGACGTCGGCGGCCCCTCGATCCCCGGCGAGCTCGCGCGCCAGGCGCTCCGTCCGCTCGGCGAGCGCGGCGCACCAGGCGAGGCTCCCGCGGTTGTCGCCGACCTCGCGAAAGCCGAGCTCGACCGTCGGGCTCACGCGGCCGCCGAGGACGAGCCGCGCGCCATACGACGTCCCCTCGCGCTCAGCCCCGGCCTCCAGCACCACTTCGACGCGCGGGCTGACGCGCTTGGCGTGCGAGGTGAGGAAGTTCCGGAGCCACCGCTCGACCTCGTGATAGCCGCCTCCCGAGAACACAATCGACCTCCTAACACTGCCCCCGATGCGCCTCGGATTCAGGTCCTGATCAACACTCGTTGAAGCCGCACGAGAGACACTTCTTGCACCCCTCTTCGTAGATGAAGGTCGCCTGCCCGCACTCCTTGCAGAGGTCGCCGATCTGCTTCCGGGCGTCCGTCCCGGCCACGGGGAGATCCGGGTCCGGCTTGACCTGACCGATGTGTTCGGCGAGCGTCCGCGCGAGGGCATCAGGGAGCGACAGGATCTTCGCGGGGCCGAAGCCCGTCGGCTGGCCGCCGCCGATCCTCGAGAGCTGGCTGATGACTTCCTCGAGTCGCCGCTGAGCTGACAGGGGAGAAGGGAGCCTCAGAGAAAGAGAAATCAGCCGGCCCAAGGCCTCCGCAACCGCCATCGTGTCCGAGCCGCCTTTGCCCACCTGGACGAAGACCTCGAAGGGATCGCCGTCCGGCGTCTGGTTGACCGTGATGAACGCCGTACCGATCGGGGTCTCCGTGCGGTACGTGGACCCCGTGAGGCTCCGAGGCCGTGGCCGGATGACCGCCGGACCCGTGGTGGTCGGAACCGGAACCCCGGCCTTGTCCTTCTTGCCGACGCCGACGTTCAACACCTGCTCGCCCTTGCAGCCGTCGCGGAACACCGTGATCCCGAGGCATCCGAGCTCCCACGCGAGCGTGTAGGCACGCGCCACGTCCGCCTCGGCCGCGCCGTTGGGCAGGTTGATGGTCTTCGACACCCCGTTGTCGGTGTAGCGCTGGAACGCGGCCTGGTGGCGCACGTGCCACTCGAACCCGATCTCGTGGGAGGTCTTGAACACCCGCTCCGCGTTCTCGGGCACGCCCGGGATGCCGTGGAGCGAGCCCCGCTTGGCGATCTCCTGCATGAGGGCGTCCGAGTAGAACGCCTGGTCCTTGGCGATCGCCTCGAACGTCTCGTTGACGAACGTCAGCACCCGCTCGCCGTCGGGCTGCTTCACGCGATGTTCGAAGGCGAGGGCGAAGATCGGCTCGACGCCCGAGGAGCACCCGGCGATCATCGAGATCGTCCCCGTGGGCGCGATCGTCGTGACGGTCGAGTTCCTGAGCGGCCGGTCGCTCTTGTAGATGGATCGGCTCCAGTTCGGGAACGGGCCGCGCTCCTCGGCGAGCTTCGCCGACTGGTCGTGGGACTGCTCCTTCACGAACGCCATGAGCCGGTCGGCGAGGTCGATCGCCTCCTGGCTGTCGTACGGGATGCCCATCGTGAAGAGGAGATCCGCCCAGCCCATGACCCCGAGGCCGATGCGCCGGTTGGCCTTCACCGTCGCATCGATCTCCGGCAGCGGGTACGGGTTCATCTCGATGACATCGTCGAGGAAGCGCACGCCGAGCCGCACCACGCGCTCCATCTCGTCCCAGTCGATCGTCCACTCCCCGTCCTCGCCGCGCCGGGCGAACTTCGAGACGTTGAGCGAGCCGAGGTTGCAGTTGTGAACGATCATCCCCTCCGCGATCAGCGAGTGGGTGACGGCCTCGGAGACATCGTAGACTTCAACTTCACCATCCGGAGCCACCGATGCGACCGGGATGGCGAGGCGGTCTTGCTTGGTTCGCTGCCAGGGGAATTTCTCGCACTTCTCCTGCTTCTTCGGGCTCAGCGGGAACCCGACGAGATCGAGGAACCGGTGGTAGCTCTCTCCGTTCACCTTGACCTGGCCCCAGGCACGTCCCGTAGGGCGATGCGGGTAGTACTTGATGTTGCTCCGCATCCCGAGGTTCAGCAGCAGCAGCTGGACGTCTCGGAGCAGCTCCAGTGACGCCGAAGTGAGCGTGACCTGGGGCTTGCGATGCGTCTTCGAGCCGTCGGCGCAGAAGAGGCCCTGAAGGTAGCGGATCTGCTCCTCCTTCGGCGCTGTGAACACGAACTTCGGTGCCCGCTTCGCTGGTCCCTTGGCCGCGCCAAACCCGCGCTGGCCGAAGGCCGCAATTGCCTCGGCGCGTTCGGTCGCGATGCAGCGAACCTTGGTGGCCTGCGTCTGGACGCGGGTCGCGCTCCCGGTGAACTTCCGCCAGACCGGAACCAGGCGCTGAAACGCCACGTCGTCCTCGGGACCGAATGTCAGCCCGACGGATTTGGTGAACCAGCCGTCGCCGGTGAACCATCCGAACATCCGCTGGAGATCGCCGTCGGTGCTCGTGATGTCGAGGCCACCGGCCATCGCCGTCTGGATGAGGACGCGGTCGTCTCGGGTGAGCGCTCCCGCTTCCTTCCAACCGCCCTCGGTCATGATGCGGTGCTCCGGCGTTACGCGGATCTGCTGCCCGTTCGTCAGCGTGACGCGCACCGTGGGTTTCACGCCGACCTTCACGACGACTGCGGGCCGGGAGACGATGTGCATCCCCTGCCCGTTTAGATTCGTCGCGACCAGCACCCGGTCGCCGCGGCACTGCCGCTCGTAGAGGTCGCCCACGGTCTCGAGGCCGCGATCCGTCGTGATCCGGGTTTCGGGCGCGAAACAGGCCTCGTTCGGCAAAAGTGGCTGTTCGCCACATGGGTTCGTCGCCTCGACCATGCCGATCTCGGGCGTCGGGTTGGCCGGGCTCGCGTTGATCCGGTCGATGAAGACCATGCCCGGGTCGCCCGTCCGCCACGCGGCGCGGACGATGCGGTCGAAGACCTCCTTGGCGGAGAGCCGGCCCGTGACCGCGCCCGTGTGCGGGTTGACGAGGTCGTACTCGCCGCCCGCCGCGAGGGCGTCCATGAACGTGTCGGTGGCGGCGACGGAGATGTTGAAGTTGGTGATCCCGCCGTCGAGCTTGCAGTCGATGAACTCGAGGATGTCGGGATGGTCCACCTTCAGGATCCCCATGTTCGCGCCGCGTCGGGTGTTGTGGCTCACGAACCCGTTGGCAATATAGGTGTGATTGGCCGGGACCGACAGGTCGAGCGTGAGGGACTCGCCCTCCTCGATCTTGACCACCTGATCGTAGAACTGATTATTCCCAAGGAGCCATCTGACGGTCTCGTGTTCACGAAGAGCAGGATGCGCTTCGGCAAGCCTCCGCAGGCGCGACCGCGTGAGATGTCGAGGAGCCGCCACACCCGGCAGGTAGTGCTGGAGGGCTCGATACAGCGCACGGTTGGCACCCCGCGGGCCGCGCCCCAGACCGCTGCCGCGCCCGGGGCCGTCGTAGATGGAGCGGAGCAACGTCCCCTGGAAGGGCAGCACGTCGTTG
>JBBTPF010000188.1:0-2296 GCA_038066295.1 Candidatus Methylomirabilota bacterium
GCCGTGCTCGGCACGCTCGGCGAGCCGGCCGACGTCCTCGTCTATCCGGACGGCGACGGCGCGGCGCGCGCGGTGCTCGCCGCCGCGCGTCCGACGCATCTCGTCGCGATCGAGCGCCCCGGGCGGAACCGCGCGGGAGACTATCTCAACATGCGCGGCGAGTCGGTCGCCGCGTGGAACGCGCCGCTCGACGACCTGTTCCTTTGTAGCGGGGGCCGCGGGGCCGGCGTGGGCCGTGGGTGGCCCAAGAGAGGCGCGCGTCGCTCATCTTGTAGCGGGGGCCGCGGGGCCGGCGCCGACCGCCGCTGGCCTGAGAAAGGCGCGCGGTGGCTCCGTCCCTGCACCATCGGGATCGGCGACGGCGGGAACGAGATCGGCATGGGCGCCGCGCGCGCCAGGTTCGCACGCCTGGGTCGCCTGGAGGCGCGGATCGCCTCCGTCGTCCGCGTGGACCACCTCGTCGTGGCCGGCGTGTCGAACTGGGGAGGCTACGGCGTCGTCGCGGCGCTCTCGCGCCTCGCCGGGCGCGAGCTCCTCCATACGCCGGAGGTCGAGCAGCGCATGATCGAGGCGTGCGTCGCGGCCGGCGCCTCCGACGGCGTGACGCGGCGTCACGGGCCCACGGTGGACGGTCTCCCGCTGGAGGTCCATGCGGCGGTCGTGGAGCTCCTCCGGTGGGCCGCGCGTTCGGGTATCATACCGGCATGAAAATCCACGACGAGTACCGCGCCAGGCACCCGAAGTCCGCCGCGCTCTGGGAGCGAGCCCGCGCCGCGATCCCCGGCGGGATCACGCACGACATCCGCCATCTGGCGCCGTTCCCGGTGTACGTGGACCGCGCGGCCGGCACGCGCAAGTGGGACATCGACGGCAACGAATACGTGGACTACTGGATGGGCCACGGCGCGCTCTTCCTCGGCCACTGCCATCCGGTGGTGGTGCGAGCGGTGCAGGAGCAGATGGCGCGCGGCACGCATCTCGGCGCCTGCCACGAGCTGGAGATCCGGTGGGCGGAGCTCGTCAACACGCTCGTCCCGTGCTCGGAGCTGGTGCGCTTCACGATGTCGGGCACCGAGGCGACGCACCTCGCGATGCGCGTGGCGCGCGCCTTCACGGGCCGCACCAGGATCGTGAAGCTCGCTGGCCACTTCCACGGCTGGCACGACGGCGCCGTCGCCGGCGTGAACCCGCCCTACGAGGTGCCGATGTCGGCGGGCGTCCCCGGCGCGACGCTCGACCAGGTCCTGCTCTGCCCGCCGAACGACATCAAGGCGGTCGAAGTTGCGCTCGCGCGCGGCGACGTCGCGGCGGTGATCCTCGAGCCGGCGGGCGGCCAGGCGGGCACGACCCCGACGATCCCGGGCTACCTCCAGGAATTGCGCGCGCTCTCGACGCGGCACGGCGTCGTGCTCATCTTCGACGAGGTGATCACGGGCTTCCGCTACTCGCCGGGCGGCGCCCAGGCCTACTTCGGCGTGACGCCCGACCTCACCACGCTCGCCAAGATCGTCGCGGGCGGGCTCCCGGGCGGCGCCCTCTGCGGCACCCGCGCGCTCATGGGGATACTCGCGTTCCGGGGCGACCCCGCCTGGGACCGGAGCCAGCGCGTCGCCCACGCGGGCACGTTCAACGCGAACCCCCTCTCGGCCGCCGCCGCGATCGCCACGCTCGAGCTCTGCGCCGACGCCTCGCTCCAGGCGCGCGCGAACAAGATGGGCGACGAGCTCCGGCGCGCGCTCGGCGAGGCGATGAAGCGCGCGGGCGTCCCCGGCGCCTGCTACGGCGAGGCGTCCATCTATCACGTGTCGTTTGAGGGCCGGCCCGGCCTGGCCGGCTTCGACCGCCCGCGCAAGGGCCCGCACTACCATCTCCTGCGCTGCGCGCTCTTGAACAACAGCGTGGACTGCTCGGCGAACCACGGCTGGATCTCGGCGCTCCACACCGAGGCGGACCTGGAGCGGACGGTGCAGGGCTACGAGCGCGCTTTTCAGGCCCTGGTCGCGGACGGCGCCTTCAAGGGCGCATGAGGCGCCTCGGGCTCCTGGCCGTCGCCGCGCTCGCGGGCTGCGTCTACTACCCCACCGTCACCGACGTCGGCGGGGTCCGCATCGTGCCCGAGCGCGGGCGCGTGGTCCGGCAGGACGCCGGCGCGCTCTTCTTCGTGGACATCAACAGCACGGGCAAGTTCGACGATGTGCTGACGGGCGTGGAGACGCCGATCGCGCGGCGCGCGCAGCTCGTCGGCCCGGCGGGCGCACCGCTGGCGCGGCTCCTCGTGCCGGGCACGACACTCCTG
>JBBTPF010000189.1:0-1354 GCA_038066295.1 Candidatus Methylomirabilota bacterium
GCCAGTTCGAGCGGATCATCCAGCGCACCTCCTACCAGCAACTGGTGAAACAGGTCCGCGAAAAGCAGTAGAATCCCCTGCATGTGGCAGGGGAGCGTCGTCTCGATCCACATCGCCAAGAAAGACTCCGCGCCGATGGAATCCCTCCCCGCCGTCCGGGCCGTGCCCGGGCGCGGGCTCGAAGGCGACCGGTACTTCCTCGGCACCGGCTTCTACTCGCGGAAAGCCAGTCACGGCGGGCGCGAGGTCACGCTCGTCGAGACCGAAGCGGTCGAGGCCCTGCTCCATGGCGTCGGGAACGCCGAGGGTCACCGGCTCGGCATCACGCTCTCGCCCGCCGAGACCCGCCGCAACCTCGCGACCGTCGGCGTGCCGCTCAACCACCTCGTGGACCGCGAGTTCTGGGTGGGGCCGGTGCTGCTGGTCGGCACGCGGCTCTGCGAGCCCTGCAAGCACCTCGACGACCTGACGCAGCAGGGCGTGATGGCAGGGCTCATCCACCGCGGCGGGCTGCGCGCGCGGATCCTCTCCGAGGGTGTGATCCGCGTGGGCGACGTCGTCCGGCCGAAGACCGCCTGATCCCGGGAGGTTGTCCATGAGCGGCGCGAGGTTCCCCAGGGGCTTGATGCTCGCCGGACTCATCCTGACGCTGGTGGGCTTGGTCATCGTGCTGACCAATGCGCTCGCGCTTCCGCGCTACTGGACGCCGCTGCTCGTCGGACTCGCGCTGCTCGTGACCGGCTGGGTGTGGTCGGCCGTCTGCAGGAAGTCCGGACCGTCCTCGTAGCCTCTCGCCGGCGCCCCCTCGCGCGCGGGCGCCTTATCGAACCAGCGAAGCTGCGCCCTGAGTGTGACGACGTCCCCGATGACGGTGACCAGCGGCGGCCCGAGGTCGAGGGACGCCCGCGGGTCGGCCAGCTCGCCGAGCCCCCGGCCACAGTCTCCTGACCTTCCGTCGTGCCCCAGCGGATCAGCGCCCTCTCTGAGAGTCCGGCGTCGGACTCTCACATCACGCGAAGCTCACTCTACAAGCGGCGTGCCCGATCGCCTGGCGTCACGACGACTGGTAGCTGATCCGGTAGATCGCGTCCGCGGAGAACCCGTCCACCGAGAGATAGAGCGCGCCATCGGCGCCGACCTGGAGCCCAACCGGCCGTCCCAGCACGCTGCCGCCCTGGAGCCAGCCCGTCGCGAAGTCCTCGACGGCGCCGGGCCGGCCGTCCTTGAACGGCACGCGCACGACCTTGTAGCCGGTCGGGACCGAGCGGTTCCAGGAGCCGTGGTACGCGACGAAGAGGCTCCCGCGGTACTCGGGCGGGAACTGCTGGCCGGTGTAGAAGGCGAGGCCGAGCGG
>JBBTPF010000190.1:0-6065 GCA_038066295.1 Candidatus Methylomirabilota bacterium
CCATCGTGGTTCTCCCAACAGAATCTGCGGCTGCGGGTCAGCGGTTCAGGAACTTCCTGACGCTGGCCGCGATCCCGGCGAGGTCGAGGCCGTGCTTGGCGTAGAGGCCTTTCGCGTCGCCCGACTCGCCGAACCCCAGGACGCCGAGCCGCTTGAGCGGTGTCGGCAAGACTTCGCCGAGGGTTTCGGCGACGGCGCCGCCGAGCCCGCCCTGAATCGAGTGGTCTTCGACGGTCACAACGTGACCGGTCTTGCCCGCAGAGCGTAGCAGCAGCTCCTCGTCGAGCGGCTTGATGCTGGCCGCGTTGACGACCTCCGCCGAGATGCCGTCGGCCTCGAGGAGCCTCGCGGCCTCCACGCAGTTGAAGACGGTGCCGCCCGAGCCGATCAGCGTGACGTCGTTGCCGGGGCGCAGCACGAGCCAGCGGCCGGGCCGGAAGCGGTAGTCGGGCGGGCACACGGGCTCGAGGTTCTGGCGCGTCAGCCGGAGATAGAGCGGGCCCTCGTGCTCGACGGCCCAGGCGACGGCCTGCCGGGTCTCGAGCTCGTCGGCCGGCTGGATGACCGGCATGTTCGGCAGCGCGCGGATACAGGCGATGTCCTCGAGCCCCATCTGGCTGTAGCCGTCCTCGCCGATGGCGATGCCGGCGTGAGTGCCGACGATCTTCACGTTGGCGTTCGTGTAGGCGACCGAGATGCGGATCGTCTCGAAGCGGCCGACGACGAAGCAGGCGAACGAGCAGACGAAGGGGACCTTGCCCGCCAGCGCCAGCCCGGCGCCGATCCCGACCATGTTCGACTCGGCGATGCCGAGGTTGAAGGCGCGCTCGGGATAGGTCTTGGCGAACTTCGCGGTCATCGTGGACTTCGAGAGATCGGCGTCCACGGTGACGATCCGGTCGTCCTTCGCGCCGAGCTCGAGGAGCGCTTCGCCGAACGCCGCGCGGCTCGCCTTGGCGGGCATCACTTCTTCTCCAGCGCGCGCAGCTCGTCCACGATCGCGCGCGTTCCGGGGTTCTTCGCCAGGTAGTCGTCCCACGCCGCCTCACCGACACCGAGGATCTCGCGCATCGCCTGGATCGCCTCCGCGGGCTTCGGCGATTTCCCGTGCCACTCGGGGTCGTTCTCCATGAACGAGACGCCCTTGCCCTTGACCGTGTGGGCCACGACGATGACGGGCCCGACCGTGGCCTCGGCCTGGTCGAGGGCCTTGCCGATCTGGCCGAAGTCGTGGCCGTCGATCTCGATCGCGGCCCAGCCGAAGGCCTGCCACTTGGCGAGGACCGGCTCGATGTCGAGGATCTTCGCGACGAAGTTGTCGAGCTGGATCTTGTTGTAGTCGAGGATGACGGTGAGGTTGCCGAGCCCGTGCATGGGCAGGCCGAGCTTCGGCGCCGACATGGCCGCCTCCCACACCTGGCCCTCCTGGATCTCGCCGTCGCCGAGGATGCAGTAGACCCGGGCGGGGGAGCCCCGCAATCGAAGGCCGAGCGCCAGCCCGAGCGAGATCGAGAGGCCCTGGCCGAGCGAGCCGGTCGCCGCCTCGATGCCCGGGAGCGCCGTGCGGTCGGGGTGGCCCTGCAGCGGCGAGCCCAGCTTGCGCAGCGTGATGAGCTGCGATTCGGGGAAATAACCGGCCTTCGCCATGACGGTGTAGAGCGCGGGCACCGCGTGGCCCTTCGAGAGGACGACGCGGTCACGGTCGGGCCAGTCCGGGCGCTTCGGGTCGTGCCGGAGCCGGCCGAAGTAGAGCGCCGTCAGGATGTCGATGACCGAGAGCGAGCCGCCCGGATGTCCCGAGCCCGCATGGGTGAGCATGCGGATGATCTGCACGCGGCACTCCCGGGCCGTCGCTGCCAGACGCGCGTCTGCCATCAGTCGAGACTCCTCGCGATTGCGTCGACGCGGACACCGCGGACGGCGATCTCCGGGGCGTAGACGACCTCGTCCGCCGCCCAGAGGATCGTGCCCTTCGCGTCCCTGGTGATGCCGACGATGTTGTTGAGGATCGTCGCGATGTTCTCGTTGATGCGGATCGCGTTGGCCCGGATGGGCGCCCCGAGCCGCCCGTCGCGAATGATATAGGAATCCGCGACGACCGTACAGGTGAAATCGCCCGCGCGCAGGCCGTTGATCGGGTACGTGTACCAGATGCGCCCGATGTAGAGGCCGTCCTTCACCTGGCGGAGGAGCTCGTCGCGCCCGACCGCACCGGCGCCCTCGACGACGACGTTGGACGCGGCGACGCCGGGCTGGGTGTCGAACTGGCGCCCCCCGCCGGCGCCGAAGCGGAAGCCGTTGCGGGGCACGAGCGCTGCTTCTGCCGCCGTGCCGGAACCACCGAGCTTCTCGGCGAGCCCGGGATCGCGCAGGAGCCGCTGGGTCTCGTACCAGCTCGAGAGACAGCCGACCAGAACGCCGTTCCGGATGAGGTCGGTGCGGCCGGTCGGCAGGCCCTCGCAGGTGATCCCCTTGGAGCCCACGAGGCCCGGCCCGGCACCGTGGTCGTAGATCGTGAGCCGCGCGGAGGCGACGGGGCGGCCGAGCTTCCCGAGGAACGGCGTGTTCGAGGCATAGAAGGCGCTCGCCGTGCACGCCGGGACGAGGATGTTGTCCAGGAGATCGGCGACCGGCTGCCGGCCGAAGACGACCGTGTATTCACCCGACGGGACGCGCTCGCCGCCGATCGCGTCGATCGCGTTCCGGGCGGCGTCGACGCCGGCCTCGTCCGTGAAGTGATCGAGCCGGGTCCCCGTCGAGGCGCCCGACCCCTTGGCGCCGTGGGCTTCGACCATGGCGGTCACGAAGGCCGTGACGAGCGTGGACTCGTCGGTCTGGACGGCGGCCAATCGGGACGAGACGATCGCCATGCGCTCCTGGAGGATCGTCACGTCGCCTCCCAGGATGAGCCCGAGGCGGCGGAGGGCCGTCTCGTCGGCCGCGAGCTCGGCGAGCCGGCCCGAGGCCATGAACGTCCGGAGCGCCCCCTGCACGACCGTCCAGCCCGCCTCGACGAGCTGCGCGTCGTCGATCGCCATGAGCGCCGGGTCGTGGTACTCGGTGAGGGCGCGCGGCGCGCGCGAGGGATCGGGAAGCGAGACGAACTCGGGATCGGCGACCGCCGCGCGGCGCGCCTTGTCGAGCGCCCGCTCGGCGCCTCTCGGCGTGAGATCGCTCGGCTCGCTGCCGAAGCCGATGAGCGGTCCCGCGGCGGAGTCGAACACCGCCTGGATGCCGATCCCGTACGACTCGACCGACTTCGGCTCCTCGACGCCGTTGCAGGGGATGTGCGACGTGTAGTTGAGGCGCGCGAGGAGCGAGCCGTTGGCCGCGGCGAACACCTCGGCCTCGAGGACGCCGCTCCGGCTCATCACGAGCTCGAGCGCCTGCTGGGCCGCCCGCGCGAGCTCGGCCGCGGTCTTCACCGGCTCAGTGCCCGGGGGCGGCGCCGGGGTTCGTGCCCTCCACGGGATAGCCCTTGGCGATCCAGCCGGGCAGCCCCTCGTTGAGCACGCGGTGGTTCCGCCAGCCGAGCCGGGAGAGGATGTCGCTGGCCCCACGGGACAGCGCGTGGGGGCACGTTCAGTAGAAGACGACGAGCGCCGTCTTCGAGATCTCGCCGGCGCGCTCCGGCACCGCGCGCAGCGGCATGGAGCGGGCGCCCTTGATGTGGACCTGGACGTACGCGTCCCAGCGGCGCACGTCAATGATGTCCGCCTTCGTCCCGCGGTCGAGGAGAGTCTTCAGCTCGTCCGCCGTGATGAAGGTGACGGGCGACTCGGGCGGCGCCGCGGGCGCCGAGCCAAGGAGCAGGACCGCCGCCCCGACGACGACCGCCAGCGTGGCGCGCACCGCTCACGCCCCGGTGAGGCGGGCGCGGCTCCGCATCGTCGGCCCGCCATTGCCGAGCTTCTTCGTCTGCATGGGCTGTCCCTTGCCGCAGTTCGGGATCGGGTAGAGGCGGAAGTCCACGCCCACTGCGTCCACGTTCGTGAGGTAGTCACGCGAGTCCGCGGCGATCCCGCCGTCCCGGTAGAGGCGGCCCAGCTCGCCGTTCCTGATCTCGTAGACCCGCCGCGCCGAGATGCGGAAGTTCTCGCGGCTCTCGGCGATGGAGGGCGTGCGGTGGCCCGCCAGGTACCAGCCGCGGTCCACTTCGCGCACGATGTCCTCGGGCCGGCGCGCGCCGGCGGCGAAGACCGTGTTGGACATGCGGACCAGCGGCACGAGCGACGCGTCCGTCGCCGTCCAGTGCCCGTTCGGCACCCCGCCGAAGATCGCCGCGGTCTGGCGGCTGTTCATGAAGCCGCGGAAGATGCCCTCCTCGATGTGGACGACGCGCCGCGCCGGCGTGCCCTCGTGGTCGTACGCGTAGTGGCCGTAGCCGGGGAGCGAGGGATCGGAATACGCGGAGACGAGCGGCGAGGCCACGCGCCGGCCGAGCTGGTGCTCCGTGAGGCCGCCGAGGAGCCACGAGCGCCCCGCGTACGCGGTCTCCAGCTTGAGCGCGCGATCGAGCTCGACCGGGTGGCCGACGATCTCGTGGGAGACGAGCGTGTTGTAGTGCGGATCCGTTACGACGACGACCTCGCGGTCCGACGAGGGGAGCGGCGGCGCCGCCGCGAGCTCCAGGCCCTCGCGGGCCAGCGCCAAAGCGAAGTCGGGGAACGGCGGGAACCGGATGAGCGGCTCGTCCACGCCCGCGAGGAGGATCTCCCAGCCTCGCTGGTGGCCGGTCACATCGTGGAGCTCCTGGCTCGTCTCGCCGGTGACCGCCACGACCGCGCACGATCCTTGCGTGAGGGCGAAGGCCTGGTCGATCGCCGCGCCGTCGCTGGAGACGAAGAGCTCCCGCGAGAGCTGGGTGAGCGTCACGACGGCGTTGTACTTGAGGGCGGGGTCGACCGCCGCGACCTGCCGCGAGACATCCGTGGTGTAGCGAACCATCTCGGCGAGGTCCATCGTGCGGGGGTCCACGCGGTACGCGGCGGGCACCGTGTCCTCGCGGATCTCGACGCGGTGGAGGCGGGTGTCGGCGAGCGCCGCGCCGAGCGCGCCGAACTTCTCCCGCGCGTCCGCCTTGTGCTCGGCGTTGACCATGGCGCGCCGGTGGGCGCGCTCGACCGCGTCGCGGATGCGCGTCGCAAGCTCGGCGGCGTCGGCGGCGCCGAGCGTGACGCCGACGTAGCCGGGCCCGATCATCCGGTCGCCCGCGAGGACCCGAACGCCGAGCCCGAGCGCGTCGTCGTCGCCCGAGCCCTTGGGCGTGCCGTTCTCGCTGGACGCGTACTTGCCCTCGGTGACCGCCAGGCGCAGGTCGGCGTAGCGGAGGTGGGGCAGCCGGCGGGCGTCGCTCAGGCACTCGCGGGCGAGCGGCTTGACGGTGTCGACGAGCTCGACGGCGATCCGGGATGTCATGCGGCCGCCTTCAGAAGGGCTCGACGAGGACCGTCTCGCCGGCGGTCACGTCGCCACGCTCTTCCTCGAGCACGATGAGGCAGTTGCCCGCGACCATCGACGAGAGGATGCCCGAGCCCTGCGGCCCGGTGGTGCGCACCTCCCAGCCCCCGTTCCTCCACCGGAGGACTCCGCGCTTGAACTCGCGCCGCCCCTTCTTCTTGCTCATCGGCTCGGTCGCCCGCGCCTCCCAGGTCTCGGGGAAGAGCTGCCGGCGTCCGGCGAGCTTCCCGAGTGCGGGGCGGACGAAGAGCATGTAGGCGAGCATCGAGGCGACGGGGTTGCCGGGAAGCCCGAAGAAGTGCGCCGGGCCGATCCTGCCGAACGCGAGCGGGCGCCCGGGCTGCATCGCCACCTGCCAGAAGTCGATCGCGCCGATCTCGTCGAGCACCTCCTTCACGAAGTCGTACACGCCGACGGATACGCCGCCCGACGTGACGACCAGCTCGCCGAGCGCGCTCGCCTCGAGCAGGCGCGCGCGAAGCTCGTCCCGCCGGTCGGCGACGATCCCGAGGTCGATCGCCTCGCCGCCGGACTCGACGATCGCGGCGGCGAGCGTGAAGCGGTTGGCGTCGTAGATCTGCCCCGGGCGCCGGGGCGCGCCGGGC
>JBBTPF010000191.1:0-5463 GCA_038066295.1 Candidatus Methylomirabilota bacterium
CTCCCATGAGGAGGGCGCGGACCCGGTGCGCCTGCATCGAAGAAAGGACTTTGCGTATCGGGTTCCGGATCAAGCGGTCTCTCCCACGACAAATAGATCTGCCACAGCTTCTCGCTCTCCAGCCAGCGCTCGGCCGGCGTGAGACGATACCACTCCGCCCATTCGTGACCGACAAGCTCTTCCGGAGAGACCCTGGCGAGAGGAGATGAGCGGCGGGCGCGCGAGACCGACGGCGCCGGCGGCACGATCTGCCGGGACGCCTGCGTTCTCCTGGCCCGCGTCAGCATGACCCTAGCATAGCGCGAAAATCCGCGACGCCGGGGCGCCGTCGTTGACGATCCTCGGCGCCCTCAGTAGACTCCGACCACCAGGACGGCCGGGGCCGCGATCCACGCGACAACCTGGTTGGCAGGCGTGCCCCGGGTTGCGCAGCGGCCCGCGTGCCGGCCGTCTTTCCGGCGGCGCTCTGGGTGGGTCATGGCGGTCTCGTGTCGTACGGGTCCGACTATCATGCCCAGGGGGTCCAGCCCGCCCGCCTGGTCGCCAAGATTCTCCGGGGCGCGCGGCCCCAGGGCACTCACTTTGAAAGGGCTCCTCAAACCCGTCCCGACGTTCAATGTTGTATGCTTGCGGCCTCCAAGCAATCTGGTGTAGAAAAAGGCGCATCTTTTGCGGCAGGCACCGGATCCTCGAGGTGGTGCCGAAGGAGAAAACAGTGTTCCCCGCAGCCTGCAAGTTCGTGTAACGGACCGGGCACGATGGACCTCGGCATCCGCGGCAGGAACGCGATCGTGTGCGCCGCCAGCAAGGGGCTCGGGCGAGCGTGCGCCGTGTCGCTCGCCCGCGAGGGCGTCAACATCACCATGATCGCCCGCACGAAGGGGGCCCTCGAGGCGGCGGCGAAGGAGATCCGGGAGGCCACCGGGGTCCGCGTCACCGCCGTCGCCGGTGACGTCACCACCGAGGCAGGCCGCACGGCGCTTCTCGTCGCCTGCCCGCAGCCCGACATCCTCGTCACCAACGCGGGCGGGCCGCCGCCCGGGGACTTCCGCGAGTGGGACCGTGACACGTGGATCCGGGCGCTCGACGCGAACATGCTGACGCCCATCTTGCTGATCAAGGCGACGGTGGACGGCATGATCGCGCGCCGCTTCGGCCGCATCGTCAACATCACCTCGGCCGCCGTGAAACATCCGATCGACATCCTCGGTCTGTCGAACGGCGCCCGGACCGGTCTCACCGGCTTCGTCGCCGGCCTCTCCCGGCAGACCGTCGGCCGCAACGTGACGATCAACAACCTCCTCCCCGGCCCGTTCGACACCGACCGCCTGCGCTCGACCATCGCCATCCAGGCGAAGACGAGCGGCCGGACGCCCGAGGAGGTCGTGCGCGACCGCCACAAGGCGAACCCGGCGGGGCGCTTCGGCGATCCGGCGGAGTTCGGCGAGCTCTGCGCGTTCATCTGCAGCGCGCAGGCGGGCTACATCACGGGCCAGAACTTCCTGATCGACGGCGGGGCCTACCCGGGCACGCTCTAGTTCGGAACCCCTTGCGCGGTCTGACCGGTTGGTTTATAAAGAGCAATCCGTTCATAAAGAGCGATCCTCTGGGTGATTCGAAGCGCTCTCCCGAATGAAGAAGGAGGACGATCGATGGCTGAACGCTGGCAGGATGAACCCTGGGCGAAGGACATGTGGTGGAGCGGCAAGACCACGAGGCGGCGCTTCCTCGGGCTTGGCGCTGCGACGGCCGGCGCTCTCGGCGCCAGCATGCTGGTCCCGGCGCCGTGGCGTGAGGCGTTCGGTCAGGCGAAGCCCTACAAGCTGGGCACGCTCCAGCCGCTGTCGGGGACGGCTGCGCCCGGCGGCAAGACCGCGCTCGTGGGCGTGCAGATGGCCGTCGATCGCATCAACAAGGCTGGCGGCGTCAACGGCCGGCCGATCGAGCTCCTGATCGGCGACTACGAGTCGAAACCCGACGTCGGCCGCCGCAAGGCCGAGCGGTTCCTCGTCGAGGACAAGATCGACGCCCACGCGGGCGGGTACCTCTCCAACGTCTGCCTCGCCTGCATGCCGCTCTACGAGGAGCACAAGGTGGTCAACATCATCACCGTGTGCCTGGACACGACGATCACGACGAGCAAGTGCAGCCGGTACACCTTCCGGCCCTTCGACTTCGCGCCTTCCCAGGCCGTCGCCGCCGCGCCGTACATGGTCGGTAAGATGGGAAAGAAGTGGCACATCGCCTACGCCGACTACGCGTGGGGCCAGTCCACCAAGGACGCCTACGTGGAGGCGGTCAAGAAGAACGGCGGCGAGATCGTCGGCACCACGGGGATACCGCTCGGCACCGCCGACATGACGCCGTTCCTCTCGAAGATCAGCGGCACCTTCGACGGCCTGTTCGGCATCTTCTTCGGCCCGCAGGGCATCGCCTTCATCACCCAGAGCTTCGACCTCGGGCTCTCGAAGAAATACCGGCTCGCCGGCGACGGGGCGATGGCGGTGGCCACCAGCCTGCCGGCGATCGGCGCCAAGGGCGACGGCTTCGTCGGCCTCGACCGCTACGTGCCGGTCCTGGAGGGCGTGCTGAACACGCCGCACCACAAGCGGTTCCTCGACGACGCGGTGCCCCGCCTGAAGGCCATCGACCCGAGCGGCCCGATGCCGGACCGGTACGTCCAGTCGAACTACGAGGGCGTCAACGCCCTCAAGATCGGCATGCAGAAGTCGGGCTTCCGCGGCCGCGAGGACACCATGAAGCTCATCGAGGCGCTCGAGGGCCTGGAGATGAAGGAGGGCGACGACTTTCCGGTCGGGGACAAGCTCCTCCGCAAGGAGGACCACCAGGCGTTCCAGCGCGAGTTCCTCTACGAGGTCCGCGGCGGCAAGTACAAGATCCTGGAGGTCGTCCCCAAGGAAAAGACGGTCGTTCCGCCCGCCTGCAAGTTCGCCTAGCGTGACCGTTTCCCAGAGTGTAGCCGCCCCGGCCGTCGGCCGGGGCGGCGCGCCGCCCCTCCGGACGGAGGGCCTGACGGTTCGCTTCGGCGGGCTCGCGGCCCTGAACAACGTCTCGATCGCCGTCCCGCCGGGCGAGATCCGCGCGATCATCGGCCCGAACGGCGCGGGCAAGTCCACGTTCTTCAACTGCGTGACCGGCGTGCTCCGCCCGACCGCCGGGCGGATCGTCTTCGAGGGCGAGGACATCGCCGGCCTCCCGCCCCACCGGGTCTCCAGGAAGGCGATCGCGCGCTCGTACCAGATCACGAACATCCTGCCCGGTGCGACGGTGCTCGAGAACGTGCGGATCGCCGCCCAGTCGCGACACCATTCCTGGAACCTCACGCGCCACTACCGCGCGTACACCGACGTGCTCGAGCGGGCGCGCGCCGTCCTCGACGCGGTGGGCTTGCGCGAGGACGAGGACGAGCTGGCCGCGAACCTCTCGCACGGCGCCCAGCGCAATCTCGAGATCGGTATCGCGCTCGCGACGGAGCCGAAGCTCCTCTGCCTGGACGAGCCGACCGCGGGGATGAGCGTCGCCGAGACCCACGCGACCGTCGACCTGGTCCGGCGCATCGCGAAGAACCTGACCATCCTCATCGTCGAGCACGACATGGAGGTCGTGATGGGCCTCGCGCACACCATCACGGTGCTCCACTACGGCGAGGTGCTCGCCGAGGGCACGCCCGCCGAGATCCAGGGCAACCCGCGGGTGCAAGAGGTGTATCTGAAGACCTGATGCTGGCGCTCGAGAACGTCCACACCTACTACGGCAAGTCCCACATCCTCCACGGGGTGTCGATCGAGGTCGGCCCCGGCGAGGTCGTGGGCCTGCTCGGCAGGAACGGCGTCGGCAAGAGCACGACGCTCAAGACGATCATGGGCCTCGTGCGCCCCTCCGACGGCAGCGTGAGATTCGAGGGGCGCGACATCGCCGGCATGGCGCCCCACCGGCCGGCGCGCCTCGGCATCGCCTACGTGCCCGAGGACCGCCGCATCTTCCGGCTGCTGACCGTGCTCGAGAACCTCCGCACCGGCCTCGACCGGCCGGGGGTGAGCGAGCCGCGGAAGGGCGAGCTGCTCGAGAAGGCCTACGGGCACTTCCCGGTCCTGCGCGAGCGCCGCCACCAGGCGGGCGGCACGCTGTCGGGCGGCGAGCAGCAGATGCTGGCCATCGCCCGCGCCATGATGCTCGAGCCGCGCATCATCCTGCTCGACGAGCCCACGGAGGGGCTGATGCCGCGAATGGTGTCGCAGATCCGCGAGATCATCCACGTCCTGCACCGGGAGGGCGTGGCCATCCTGCTCGTCGAGCAGAACGTGCCGCTCACGCTCGAGGCGTCGAACCGCGTCTACATCATGGAAAAAGGCGTCGTGCGCCACCATGCGCCGGCGGCCGAGCTTCGGGCGAACCAGGCCGTGATCCATCAGTACCTGGGGGTGTAACGGTGGCCATCCCGTTCGACCAGATCGTCATCCAGACCGTCAACGGTCTCGTGAACGGCATGATCCTGGCCCTGGTGGCGTCGGGGCTCACGCTGATCTTCGGGATCATGGACATCGTGAACTTCGCCCACGGCGAGCTGGTCATGCTCGGCGGCTTCGTGGGCGCCACCGCGCTGGCCATCACCGGCAGCTTCTGGCTCGCCCTCGCGGCCGCCGCGCTCACCCTCGCACTGCTCGGCGCCCTCCTGCAGGCCACCGCGCTCCGCCCGCTGGTGGGGCGCGACCCGCTGACCACGATCCTGGCGACGTTCGGCATCTCGCTCGTGCTGCAGAAGTACGCGCTCTGGCAGTGGGGGCCCTCCGCGCGCAAGCTCCAGGAGCCGATCACGGGCCAGTTCGGCCTCTTCTACCTCGAGTACCCGTGGTACCGCGTGCTCACGGCGCTGCTCGCCGCCGCCATCATCGGCGCCCTCTACCTCTTCCTCCAGTACGGCAAGTACGGGATCTGGATCCGCGCCGCCACCCAGGACCGGGTCATGGCCCAGGCGATGGGGATCCCGGTCCCGGCCGTCCACGCCGTCGTGTTCGGCATCGGCGCCAGCATGGCGGCGGCGAGCGGCGTGCTCTTCGGCCCCCTCGGCGGCGTGACGCAGACGATGGGGGCGGATTTCACGCTCCGGGCCTTCATCGTGGTCGTGGTGGGCGGCATGGGGAACCTCGGCGGCTCCATCCTCGCCTCGATCTTCATCAGCCTGATCGAGGCGTACGCCTCGCTCGTGGTGAGCCCCGCGCAGGCGGTGATCGCCTCCTTCGTCGTGCTGATCCTCACCCAGCTCTTCCGGCCCACCGGCCTCTTCGTGCCGACCCCGAAATGACGCCACACGCGCCTTGCTCAGGCCACCCACGGTTCGCGCCGGCCTCGCGGACCCCGCTACAATGACGCCACGCGCGCCTCGCTCGGGCCACCCACGGTTCGCGCCGGCCTCGCGGACCCCGCTACAATGACGCCACGCGC
>JBBTPF010000191.1:5563-7984 GCA_038066295.1 Candidatus Methylomirabilota bacterium
GCCTCGCTCGGGCCACCCACGGTTCGCGCCGGCCTCGCGGACCCCGCGACAATGACGCGCCCCTCGGCGGCCGGCTACTGGACCGGGTTCGCGATCGTGCTGGGTCTGCTCGTGGCGGCGCCGCTCGTGCTGCCGGAGTTCTGGCGGCGCTTCGTCACGGAGATCCTCATCTGGGGGCTGCTCGGGATGTCCTCCGATATCCTGATCGGCTACACGGGGATGGTGTCGTTCGGCCACTCGGCGTTCTTCGGCCTCGGCATGTACGGTGCCGCGGCCGCGCTCCTCACGGTGCGGCCCCCGAACCTCTGGCTCGCGATCGTCTACGGCCTCGTCGGCGCGGGCCTGGTCGCGGTCTTCGTCGCCTACTTCTCCACGCGGCTGCGCGACATCTACTTCGCGATCACGACGCTCGTCTTCTCCCAGATCTTCTACGTCATCATCTTCACCTGGACCGAGCTGACGGGCGGCGAGAACGGCCTGAACTTCCGCCAGCCGCCCTTCTCGATCCCCGGGATCGTCTCCGTGCCGTTCACGCCGGTGACGCTCCACTGGTTCGTCCTGGGCGTGGTGACGCTCTCGTACCTGATCCTGCGCCGGGTCACCCAGTCGCCGTACGGCAAGGTGCTCCAGGCGATCCGCGAGAACGAGCCCCGCACGCGCGCGATCGGCTACCACGTCGAGCGCTACAAGATCGTGGCCGTGATGCTCTCGGGGCTCTTCGCCGGTCTCGCCGGCGTGCTCTACGCGGTCCAGAACAAGTTCGCGGCGCCCGACTTCGTCTTCTTCCTGATCTCCGGCGAGGTCGTGATCTTCAACGTGATGGGCGGGGCGGGGACGCTCGTGGGGCCCGTGGCCGGCGCGGCCTTCTTCCTGCTGCTGCGCGAGGGCCTCTCGCGGTTCTGGACCGAGTACTACCTGATCCCCGTCGGCATCATCTTCACGCTGATGGTGGTCTTCGTCCCGCAGGGCCTGCTCGGCTTCCTCAAGCGCCGCCTGAACCCGTAGCCCGGACGCCGCGGCGGGGTCTCGCGCGTCACCCCCCGCCGTTCAGCGCCTCCCGCACCGCCTGGGTGAACGCCGCGACGGTGAACGGCTTTTGCACGATCGGACCCAGGCGCGGGAAGCCCTCGAGCTCCCCCGCGTCGTCGAGATAGCCGGAGACGTAGAGCACCCGGATGCCGGGCCGCGCCGCCGTCACGCGGCGCACCAGGTCCTCCGTGACGGCGCCGGGCAGGACCACGTCGGCGATGAGCAGGTCGATCGGCCCCTCGTGCCGCTCGCTGAGCGCGAGCGCCTCCTCGCGGTCGCGCGCCTCGAGGACGACGTGACGGTCGAATTTCAAGATTTCGCGGATCAGGTCGCGCACCTCGCCCTCGTCCTCGACCACGAGGACCGTCCGCGCGTCCACGCCGGGGGCCGCCGCCGCGGCCGGCGCGGATCCGGTCGCGGCCTCGACCTCATCTTCCATCCGCGGCAGGAAGATCCGGAACGTCGAACCCCGCCCGGGCTCGCTCCCGACGTCGATCCGCCCGCCGTTCTGCGTGACGACGTCGAACACCGTGGCGAGCCCGAGCCCCATGCCCTTCCCGGGCTCCTTCGTGGTGAAGTACGGCTCGAACAGCCGCGTGCGCGTCTCGACGTCCATGCCGACCCCGGTGTCGCTCACGCTCAGCACGACCTCCGCCCCGGCGCCGGCCGTCTCGACCGTCAGCCGTCCGCCCTCGGGCATCGCGTCGCGCGCGTTGACCACGAGGTTCATGATGACCTGGCCGAGCTGGCCCTGGTTGATGGCGACGCGCCCGGCGGCGGGATCGAGCCGGGCGACCAGCTCGATCCGCTCGCCGAGCGCCGGCTGGAGCACCCGCGTCACGTTCGTGACCGCCTCGTTGAGACTGACCGGCGTCGAGGCGGTCCCCTGCTTCCGGCTGACCGCCAGGATCTGGTGCGCGAGCGCGACGCCCCACTCGGTGGCCTTCTTGATGGACTCGACGTTCCGGCGCAGGGGATCGTCCGGCCGGAGCTTCCGGAGCATCAGCTCGCTGTACCCGGTGATGACAGCCAGCAGGTTGTTGAAGTCGTGCCCGACGCTCGACGCGATCCGCCGGAGGGTCTCGGCGTCCGCCAGCGCCTCGTCGAGGCGGACCCGGTCGGTCGCCTGGAGCGACACGCTCTCGAGCGTCATCGCGGCGGCTCGTCGCCCACGCCGGCGGCGGGAGGCGAGGGAACGAGGGGGAGGACGACGGTGAACGTGGCCCCGCGCGGGCGGTCGCTCCGGAAGTCGATCGTGCCGCCGTGATCCTCGACGATCTTGTGCGCCAGGGCCAGGCCGATCCCCGTGCCGCCCTCCTTCGTCGTATAGAACGGGTTGAAGATCCGGTCGCGCTCGGACGCCGGAATGCCCGGTCCGGTGTCGGCCACCTC
>JBBTPF010000192.1:0-2975 GCA_038066295.1 Candidatus Methylomirabilota bacterium
CGCGCAACCCGCGCTCGAGCGCCAGGAGGCCCAGGGCAAACAAGAGGAGCAGGCTCGCGAGCTGCGCCGCCGCGGCGCGGTCGAACATCCCGTACCACACCCGGTAGATGGATTCCGTCAGCGTCCGGTAGCCGAACGTCGCGACGGTGCCGAAGTCGGCGAGCGCCTCCATCATGGCGAGCGACACCCCGGCCACGAGGGACGGGCGCGCCAGCGGCAGCGTCACCTCCAGGGACGCCCGCAGGCGCGAGCGGCCGAGGCTCCGCGCCGTCTCGAGCGTGGCGGCGCCCTGCTCGCGGAAGGCCGTCCGGGCCAGGAGGTACACGTACGGGTAGAACACGAGCGTCATCATCGCCACCACGCCCCAGTACGAGCGGAGCTCGGGCAGGCGGACCCCGTCGCCGAGCCCGCGGCGGAGCGCGGTCTGCACGGGGCCGGTGAACTCGAAGAGGCCGAGGAAGGCGAACCCGATGACGTAGGCGGGCACGGCGAGCGGCACGATGAGCGCCCACTCGAACACCGCGCGGCCGGGGAAGCGGTAGCTCGCCACGAGCCAGGCGAGCCCGGCGCCGACGACCAGCGCGCCGGCGCCGACGCCCGCGACGAGCGCGAGCGTGTTGGCGAGGACCTCGAGGAGCTGGGTCTGCCAGAGGTGCGCCCAGACCTCCCACGCCGGCTGCGCCAGCGAGGTGAGGACCGCGAGGCTCGGCACCGCGAGGACCGACGCCACGCAGACCGCCGCCGGGGTCCAGGCGGAGCGCCGGCGGGTCACGGTACCTCGCTACTTGTAGCCGGCGCGGTCGGCGACGCGGATCGCGGCGGCCTGGAACTCGCCGGCCGCCGCGACGTTCACGTCGTCCTGGCGGAACGTGCCCCAGCGCGCGACGACCGGGTTCACCGCCGCCTGCGGGTTCGCCGGGTACTCGAAATTCGAGTCGGCGAACGCCTGCTGCGCCTCGGGGCTCGACAGGAACTCGAGGAGCTTGATCGCGGCCGCGCGGTGCTTCGCGTGCGCCGTGACGCCGGCGCCCGAGACGTTCACGTGCGTGCCCGTCGTCGCCTGGTTCGCCCAGAACGGCGCGACGGGGAAGGCGGGGTCCCTGGCGAGGAGCCGGCCGAGGTAGTAGGTGTTCGCGATCCCGACGTCGCACTGCCCGGCGGCGATCGCCTCGAGGATCTTGGTGTCGCTGTTGATCATGACCGGCTGGTTCGCGACCCAGCTCCGCACCACGGCCTCGACCCGGGCCTCGCCCTGGCGCTTGATCATCGTCGCCAGGAGCGACTGGTTGTAGACGTGGCTCGAGGTCCGCAGGCACAGGCGCCCCTTCCACCTGGGGTCGCCGAGCGCCTCGTACGTGGAGAGCTCCGCCGGCGGCACCTTGCGGGTGTTGTGCACGATCGTCCGCGCCCGCGTCGTGAGCCCGAACCACCGGTGCTCCGGGTCCCGCAGGTGGGCGGGGATGTTGGCGAGGAGCTCGGGCGAGTCCACCTTCGCGAGGAGGCCGGCGCGCGCGGCGTTCCACAGGTAGCCCGCGTCCACGGTGAGGAGCACGTCGGCCGGGGTGCGGTCCCCCTCGGCGCGGAGCCGCTCGAAGAGCTCCGGCGCGTTGCCGCCGTGGGTCTTCACCTGGATGCCCGTCTTCTTCGTGAACATGTCGAACGCGGGCTCCTGGGCGTAGTGCGACCGCGCCGAGTAGACGACCAGCTCCCCCGGTTGCGGCGCGCCGGCGGACGGGAGGAGGGCGGCGAGCGTCGCGGCGGCGACGGCGCCGAGGGTCACGAGCGTCCGCATGGCCGTTCCTTTCTTGCCGCCCGAGATCGAGTGACGCTATACTTGACGGGATCGAGCGGCCGGGTATTAAGTACACCTAATATGCCACGATCGTCAAGCCTAAAATCAGCGGGCGCCGCGAAGGCGACCACCGCCTCCGTGCAGGACTACCTCGCCGCGATCTACGACCTCGCGGGGAGCGGCCGGCCCGTCATCGGCGCGCGGCTGGCCAAGCACATGGGGATCTCGGCGCCCGCCGTCACGGAGGCGATCCAGCGGCTCGCCCGCGGCGGCCACGTGCGGGTGGGCCGGAGCAAGGAGATCGCGCTCACGCCGAAGGGGCGGCAGATCGCCGAGGTGATGGCGCGCCGCCACCGGCTGATCGAGCGGTGGCTCACGGACACGCTCGGGCTCGACTGGACCGACGCCCACGAGGAGGCGCACCGCCTCGAGCACGCGATCTCGCCTCGCGTGGAGGACCGCCTCGCCGCGCTGCTCGGCATGCCGAGCACCTGCCCGCACGGCAACCCGATCCCGGGCATGGCGAAGCCCTCGCGCGTCGAGCCGTTCCCGCTCGCGCAGGCGAAGGAGGGGATGACGGTGGTGGTCGAGCGGATCACGGAGGAGGCGGAGGCGGACAAGAAGCTCCTCGATCACCTCTGGAAGAACGACGTGCGCCCGGGCCGCCGCCTCCGGATCACCGAGGTGGCCCCCTGGGCCGGGACGATCACCGCGAGCGGCGACGGGCAGGCGATCGCGCTGGGGCTCCCCGCGGCCGCCAGGATCTGGGTCTACGAGCCGCCGTCATGAAGGCGCTCTTCTGGCTCCTCGTCGCCATCGGCGTCGTCTACGCGTTCTACTCGGGCGCCGTCGCCGTCTGGCAGTACTTCGAGATCAAGGGGATCGTCGAGGAGTCGGTCGCGGAGCGCGCGAAGGTGGACCGCGCCGAGCGCGCGTCGCGGGTGAAGGACGACATCCTCAGGCAGGCGCCCGCCAGCGGCGTGGCGCTCGACGAGCGCGAGGTGTTCGTGACCGAGGAGAACCGGACGCTCAGGGTCCTGATCCGCTGGTCCTATCCCGCGATCGTCTACAAGGGCGACACGGTGCTCTCCGTCCCGCTCGCCTTCGACAAATCCTTCGCCGTCCCGGGCGGCCGCTGACCCGGCCCGCGCGGGCGTCAAACCCGACGCGGGCGAGCGCTTTC
>JBBTPF010000193.1:0-2259 GCA_038066295.1 Candidatus Methylomirabilota bacterium
CTGGCTCCGGCCGCTCTGCCTCGCGGCGGGCGTCGGCAGCGTCGCGCACTGGCAGCGCGGCGAGCGCGTGGGGGCGGGCGAGCTCCGCCTCTACGCCCTCGTCCAGTTCTTCCCGATGCTCGCACTCCCACTGGCGCTCGCCCTCTATCCGCGCCGCTGGATCCGCGGCGCCGACCTCCTCGTCGCCGTCGGCTGGTACGCGCTCTCCAAGGTCTTCGAGGCGCTCGACGCGCCGATCTTCGCTCTGGGCGGCGTCGTCAGCGGCCACACGCTGAAGCACCTCGCCGCCGCGGCCGCCGCCGCGTGGCTCCTGCGCGTGGCGCGCGCCTGGCGGGATCGGCCGGAGGCGCCCCGGGCCCCCCTATGACGCGGGTCATATCCCCCCCTCCGCGGCGCCGATAGCCTCGAATCCAGGAGGACAACACATGGCCCACACGTGCGGCTGCCACTCGACCCAGAGCGTGTCCGTCGCCAGGCGCGCGGCCGCCTGGCGCGCCGACCAGACGGTGGAGGAGGTCGGAAAGGACCCGGCCGCCCTCGCCGTGCTGAAGGAGATGGGCGTCAATCACTGCTGCGGCGCGCACCTCACGCTGGCCGAGGCCGCGGCCGCGGCCGGTATCACCGTCGACGCGCTGCTCGGCAGGCTGAACAGGACCGCCGGCGCGCCGGCCTGCTCTCGCGCCACACCACGCTCGGGCGGCTGCTCGACGAGCATCCCGTGCTCGTCGACGTGCTCGCGGGGTACCACGCCCGCTTCGCCCAGCTGCGCGACCCGCAGACGCGCAAGGTCATGGCGCCCCGGGTGACCGTCGCGCAGGCCGCGAGCATGGCGGGCGTCGAGCCCGAAGCGCTGCTCGACGTGATCTGCCGGGCCCTCGGCGAGCCCGGGCCCGGGCCCGAGGAGGAGGGCGCGCCGCCCGCGGTCGCCCGGGAGCCCAAGCCCGCCGCGCTCGGCGCGGTCCCGGCGGAGGCGATCGTCCATCTCGATGTGAGAGACGACATCAAGAACGGCGCCGAGCCGTTCGGCAGGATCATGGGCGCCGTGAAAGCGCTCGGCGACGACCAGGTGCTCGTCCTGCGGGTCCCCTTCGAGCCGTTCCCGCTCTACCAGATCCTCGGCCAGCGCGGCTTCGCCCACTGGACCGAGTGCCGCGCGGCCGACGACTGGTCGGCGTGGTTCTACCGGCAGGCGGCCGATGCCGAGCCCCGCGGCGGCGCCGCGCCGGCGCCGGCCGGCGCGCGCGACCCGCGCCGTGCCGTCATCGACGTGCGGGGCCTCGAGCCTCCGCAGCCGATGGTGGTGGTCCTCGAGGAGGCCGACCGGCTCGGGCCCGGCGAGCGCCTCGAGGTCCTCCACGACCGCCGCCCCGTGTTCCTCTACCCGCAGCTCGACGAGCGCGGACTCGAGCATCAGACCGACGAGTCCGAGCCCGGGGTCGTCAGGATCGTCATCAGGAGGAAGGCCGGAGGGCCCCGCTAGAATGAGCCAGCCCCGCCCGGCGCCGGGACGCGGGCCGGCGCCGACGCTGCCGCTGCGCTACCTCATCGCGGCCGCCACCGCCTTCGTCCTGGCCTCGGCGGGCGTGCCGTGGCTCGCGGGCGAGCTCGCGGGCCACTACTATCACCCGCGCGTCGTCGCCCTCACCCACACGGTGACGCTCGGCTGGATCACGCTCACGATCATGGGCGCCAGCTACCAGCTGGTCCCCATTGTGATCGAGCGCCCGATCTGGAGCGAGCGGCTGGCGCGCTGGCAGTTCCTCGCGATGACGGGCGGCATCGTCGGCATGGTGGGTCACTTCTACCTCGGCGGGTGGATGGGCCTGCTCTGGGCCGCCGGCCTCACCGCGCTCGGCATCGCGATGCATCTCGTCAACCTCACGCTCTCGATCCGCGGCCTCGACCGCTGGACGTTCACCGCGCGCCTGATGGCGCTCGCGCTCACCGGGCTCGCCCTCACCGCCGCCTTCGGCGTGGCGCTCGCCGCGGACCGCGTCTTCAAGTTCCTCCCCGGCCCGTTCTTCCCGACGCTGCACGCGCATTTCCACCTGGCGCTCATCGGGTGGGTCATGCCCGTCGTCCTGGGCGTCGCGGCGCGCGTGTATCCGATGTTCCTCCTGGCCGCCGAGCCCGAGGGCTGGCCCGGGCGCGTCCAGCTCTGGGGCGTCGGGGCGGGCGTCCCGCTCGTCGCGGTGGGGCTCCTCGCCTCCCCCGCGCTCGTCGTCGCGGGCGCCCTCGCCGTCGCCGCGGCGGCGGCGG
>JBBTPF010000194.1:0-3747 GCA_038066295.1 Candidatus Methylomirabilota bacterium
TCTCCTTCATCTCGTCGAGCTTCTTGAGCCGCGCGATGGACTTGCGGATGGTCGCGAAGTTCGTCAGCGTCCCGCCCAGCCACCGCTGGTTCACGTAGAACATCCCGCAGCGGGAGGCTTCGTCGAACACGGTCTCCTGCGCCTGCTTCTTGGTCCCGATGAACAGAACGGTGCCCCCGCCGGACGCGAGGTCGCGGACGAACGCGTACGCCTCGCGGAACTTCTTGAGCGTCTTCTGCAGATCGATGATGTAGATGCCGTTCCGCTCGCCGAAGATGTACTTCTGCATCTTCGGGTTCCAGCGCTTGGTCTGGTGGCCGAAATGCACTCCGGCCTCGAGCAGTTCCTTCATCGTCAACGCGGCCATGGATCCTCCCTCGGTTTGCCTCCGCCGCGCCCCGGAGATGGTCTCCGACCGATTCACGCGCGGCGTGCGTGATGGTGTACTACGTCGTGTACTTGCCGTTGATCCGCACGTACTCCTCGCTGAGGTCGCAGGTCCAGACGCGCTCCTCGCCCCGCCCCAGCCCCAGGTCGATCGTGATGGCGTACTCCCGGGTTCCCATGATCTCGCGAACGCGCTCGAGACGCACGCCCTCCTTCAGCGTCCCGCGCACGGCGACCGGCTCGTCGTCGAAGGCGATCGACACCTTCTCCTGATCGACACGCGCCGCCGACTTCCCCAGCGCCATCATGATCCGGCCCCAGTTGGGGTCCTGCCCGTTGATCGCCGTCTTCACGAGCGGCGAGTTCGCCACGCTGCGCGCCGCGAGGAGCGCGTCGCGCCGGCTGGCGGCCCCCCGGACGGTGATGGAGACGAGCTTCGTCGCGCCCTCTCCGTCGTCGACCAGCATCCGCGCCAGCTTCGTCATCAGCGCGTCGAGGCCCGCCGCGAACTGGCGGAACCCCCGCCCGCCGGCTTCCAGCGGGAGGTTCTCGGCCAGACCGTTTCCGAGCACCGCCACGGTGTCGCTCGTGGACTGGTCCCCGTCCACGGTGATCCGGTTGAAGGACCGGTCCACCGCCCTCCGGACGGCGGCGCCGAGCGCGCCCCGGCCGGTCGCGGCGTCGGTGGCGGCGAAGCAGAACATCGTCGCGAGGTGTGGCTCGATCATTCCCACGCCCTTGGCGATGCCGCCGATCGTGACCGGCCTGCCGTTGACCTCCAGCCTGAGGGCCGCCTCCTTGGGTCCCGTGTCCGTCGTGAGGATGGCCGCCGCGGCGGCGTGTCCGCCCTGCGGCGACAGCGACTTCACGAGCTTCGGCAGCGCCGCACGGATCTTGTCCATCGGCAGCGGCACGCCGATGACGCCGGTCGACGCCACCAGCACCTGGGTGGCCGGGATCCGCAGCAGTTCGCCGACGAGCTTCGTCATCTCCCGCGCGTCCCGCAGGCCGCGCTCGCCCGTGCATACGTTCGAGCAGCCGCTCGAGGCGACGATCGCCTGCGCGTTGCCGCCGCGCGCGTGCTCCATCGAGACGAGCACGGGCGCGCCCTTCACCTGGTTCGAGGTGAACTCGGCGGCGACGCGCGCCGGCGCCGAGGAATAGATCAGCGCGAGGTCCTTCTTGCCGCCCGGTTTGATGCCCGCCGCGACACCCCCCGCGAGGATCCCGGGGACCGCGGTGATGCCGCCCGCGAGCCAGTCGAGCTCCGCCGCCGCCATCGGGCTAGGGATACACCGGCGGCGCCTCGAGCCCCGTGCGCTCGGGCCAGCCGAACACGACGTTGAGGTTCTGGATGCCGTTGGCCGAGCCGCCCTTGCCGAGATTGTCGATCGCCGACACGCAGACGGCGCGGCCCGTGCGGCCGTCCGCGACCGCCGTGACGTCGCAGTAGTTCGAGCCGACCACGCTGCGTGTCGTCGGGCGCTCGCCCTCGCCGAGGACACGCACGAAGGGCTCGCCCGCGTAGAACTCGCGGTAGACTTCGAGCAGCGCCGCCGTCGAGACCGCCGACACGAGCGGCACGGACGCGGTCGTGAAGAGCCCGCGATTGAGCGGCACGAGGTGCGGCGTGAACGACACGCGGACCGGCGCGCCCGCGAGCGCGCCGAGCTCCTGCTCGATCTCCGGCGTGTGGCGGTGGCTCGCGATGGCGTACGCCTGCACGTTCTCGTTGGCCTCGGTATAGAGGTACATCGGGTCGATCTTGCGCCCCTGCGCGCCCGCGCCGGTCACGCCGGACTTGCCGTCGATGACGATGCCGTCCAGGCGCGCGAGCCCCCGCTTGACGAGCGGCGCCATCGCCAGGACGGCGCCCGCCGGATAGCATCCGGGCGACGCGACCAGCGCCGCGGCGGCGATCGCCTTCCGGTGGAGCTCGGGCAGGCCGTAGACCGCCGCGGCGAGCCCGGCGGGATCGGTGTGCGGGGCCTTGTACCAGGTCACGTAGTCGGCCGAATCCCGCAACCGGTAGTCCGCCGACAGGTCGATCGCCTTGACGCCGCGCCGGCGCAGCACCGGCACCACGCGCTGCGATTCCATGTGCGGGAGCGCGAGGAACACGACGTCCGCGACGTCGGCGAGCCACTCGGCGTCCAGGTCGTGGAAGCTGAGCGCGGTGAGCCCCCGGAGGTGCGGGTACGCGTGCGCGAGCGGCTCGCCCGCGAGCCGGTCGGAGGTGATGCCCGTCAGCGAGACGCGCGGGTGGCAGAGGAGCAGCCGCAGGAGCTCGGCGCCCATGTAGCCGCTCGCTCCGGCGACCGCGACACGGACCACGTCAGACCGCCCAGGCACTACCGCTTCGAGTACTGGAACTTCTGGCGCGCGCCGGGCTGGCCGTACTTCTTCCGCTCGCGCATCCGCGGGTCGCGGGTGAGGAGCCCGGCCTTCTTGAGGGGCAGGCGCAGCTTGTCGTCGAAGCGGGCCAGCGCGCGGGAGAGGCCGTGGCGGACGGCGCCCGCCTGGCCGGTCGGGCCGCCGCCGTTCACCGTGACGAGCACGTCGAACTGGCCCATGGTGTTGGTGACCTGCATCGGCTGCGCGATGATCATGCGCAGCGTCTCGCGCGGGAAATAGTCCTCGAAGGCGCGCCGGTTCACGACGACGCGCCCGGAGCCGGGCCGGATCCACACGCGGGCGACGGACGTCTTGCGGCGCCCGGTTGCGTAAAACCTGTCGATCACTGCCATCAGCGGACCTCCGCGGGTTTGGACGCCGTCCTGCGCGCCGGGGCCGGCAGGGCGACGGGCTGCTGCGCCTGGTGGGGGTGCGCGGCGCCGCGATAGACCTTGAGCTTTTTCGCCATGGCCCGGCCGAGCCGGTTCTTCGGCAGCATTCCCTGCACCGCCCACTCGATCACGCGCTCGGGATGGCTGCGCAGCATCGTCTCCGCGCTGACGTCGCGCAGGCCGCCGATGTACCCGGAGTGCCAGCGGTAACGCTTGTCACGGAGCTTGCGCCCGGTGAGATGGATCTTCTCGGCGTTCACGACGACCACGTGGTCGCCGACGTCGAGGTGCGGCGCGAAGGTGGTCTTGTGCTTCCCGCGGAGGATCGCCGCGACGCGGCTGGCCAGGCGTCCCAGCACCTGCCCGTCGGCATCCACGACGAGCCACTTCCGCTCGATCTCGCTCTCCTTGGGCATCAGCGTCGGCATCGGTTCCCCTTGACCGCTGTAAATAGGCGTCCAGACAGAAAAATTCGCAACGAGTAACTCTAAAGCAAGACCTCTCGTCTGTCAACGAATCCGTCTCGCGCCATCTAGAATGTTACCGAGCAGGAATCGTCGCGCCATTTACGATG
>JBBTPF010000195.1:0-1498 GCA_038066295.1 Candidatus Methylomirabilota bacterium
CCTTAGCTATCCCTTCGCTAACTTGACGTTTCTACGACTTTGCCGGGGCCCTGGCGCCGGGACGCCGAGGATCGCGGCCATTGTGATCTGTGACGTACAATGACCGCGCACATCGCCGGGACGAACGAGGGTGCTGAGGGACAACCCGGACATCTGCGGTTCTCGTTGGAGGGGCGCGATGGCGACTGAAATCATCAAGTGCGCGGTGCAGGATCACATCGCCCTCGTGACGATGGATCGCCCACCGGTGAACGCGGTGAACGCCCAGTTCCACGAGGAGATGATGCGGGTGTTCGACGCGCTGAGCGACCGGGAGGACGTCCGGGTGGCGATCCTCACCGGCGCGGGGAAGGTGTTCTGTGCCGGCGCGGACATCAAGGCCCGACTCGAGCACGAGCCGCAGCCAGGTGATTTCTGGCAGCACAGCCGCCGGGCGCGGGAAGCGTTTCATTCGATTCTCGAATGTCGGGTGCCGGTGATCGCGGCGATCAACGGGCCCGCCCTCGGCGCGGGACTGGGCATCGTGGCCTCGTGCGACCTCCTGATCGCTTCGGAGAACGCCGTGCTCGGGCTGCCGGAGATCAACGTCGGGCTGCTCGGCGGCGGCCGGCATACCATGCGGTTGCTCCCGCACTCGAAGGCGCGGCGCATGATGTTCACGGGGCAGCGACTGTCCGGAGCGGACCTGTACCGGCTCGGCGTGGTCGAGGAGTGCGTGCCGGCGGACAGGCTGATGGACACGGCGAGAGCCCTGGCCACGGAGATCGCCGCGAAGAGTCCGATCGCCATCCGCCTGGCAAAGCACGCCATGAACACCATCGAGTTCATGAGCCTGCGTGACGGCTACCGCTTCGAGCAGAACATGACGGGGGAGCTGTCGAAGTCCGAGGATTCCCGAGAGGCGATGCGCGCCTTTGTGGAAAAGCGTCCGCCCGTGTTCAAAGGACGGTAACCCGGCTCGCCACCTAATTCCCTTAGCCCGTCTCCATCGGCAGCGACGGGTCCGCGGCCCACTCGGAGAGGGAGGCGTCGTACACGGCCACCCGGTCGTGGCCGAGCAGGGTCAGCACGAAGGCGTCGCTGCTGGCCGCGATGCCGCCGCCGCAGTAGGCGATCACCCGCCCGGCCGCGAGCGCGCCCGCCGCGGCGAATTGCTCGCGCAGCACGTCGGCCGGCAGGTACGCGTGCGTCTTCGCGTCCACCAGCGACCGCGCCGGGACGTTCATGCTGCCGGTGATGCGCCCGGGCCGCCCGTACGTCACGCCGCCCGTACCGCGGTGCTGCTCCTCCGTGAGGGCGTTGAGCACGCAGGTGGCGCGCTTGCCGAGGCCGGCGAGCACCTCGTCCTTGCCGGCGAACAGCTCCGCGCGCGCGCGCACCACGAAGCCGGCCGGCGGGTAGGCGCACGGCTCCGTGGAGGTCGGGCGGCCCTCGAGCGTCCATTTGCGCCAGCCGCCGTTCAGCACCGCCGCCTGCTCGAAGCCGACCGCGCGCAGCA
>JBBTPF010000196.1:0-1463 GCA_038066295.1 Candidatus Methylomirabilota bacterium
CGTCGAAAACGGTGCTCATCTCGCTCTCGCTCGAGGTGACGAAGCGCTCGCCCTCCAGACGCGCCGGGCGCTCGGGGACGCGCCCGAGCTCGGTCGTGCGCACCTCGCAGCCCGCGACGTCGAGCTCGCGGACCTCGTCGTAGCCCCGGCGGATGACGCGCAGGTTCTCCTCGACGACCTGCTCGCCGAGGCGCCCGAACTTCTTGACCATCTGGCTGCGAATGCCCTGGAAGAGCGTCGCCTCGTCCACGCCGCGGCCGCCGAGGAGCGGAGAGACGCGGAAGAAGGCGCCCATGAAGGCGGCCCCCTGCATCCGGTAGCGGAGCTCGGCCCCGGTCACCTCCTCCATGGCGATGCGGAAGGCGTCGAGGACGTAGACCTTGATGTTCCGGTCCTTGATCGCGCGCTGGACGCGCGTCGGAAAGCTCGCCCAGAGGTCCTGGGGAGCGCGGTCGCTCTGGATGACGAGCACGCCGCCATCGGCGAGCCCGGCGAGCGGGTCGGAGTGGCGCGTCACGTTCGGGTCGGGCGAGAGCACGACGTCCACGTGACGGAGCTCGCAGTTGAGCCGGATCGGCTCGCGGGCCAGCGTCGCGTAGAAGGTGGTGGGCTGGCCCTTCTTCTCCGAGCCGTACTTGGGGTTGGCCTTGATGTGGAGGTCGAGGAGCTCGGCCGCCGTCAGGGCGAGGTTCTTCCCCATCGTGATCGCGCCCCAGCCGCCGACGGAGTGGATGCGGAGAGAGAGCGACCCCTCGGGGAGGAGGCTCAGGTCGGGGCCGGGCGTGAGCGCCAGCTCGGTGAGGTGCGGGTAGTGCTCGAGCAGCCGCTCCTGCCAGATCTGGAGCTTCGGCAGCTTCGTCTTCGGGCGGATGAACTCGATGCTGAGGTAGAACTGGCGGCGCTTCATGCCGCCCTCGAGCATGTTCTCCACGGCCGCGACGAGGTCGGTCGGCTGAAGGTCGCGGCTGCCCAGGCCGAAGCAGCCGGAGTAGAAATCGGGCACCTCGTCGGGGGCGCAGGCGGGGATGCCCGGGTACGGCAGGCTCCCGCCGCGGACCCGGCCGTTCTCGCCCGCCTTGCCCATCGCCGCCCGGATCTCGCGCAGCAGCGGGGCGTCCACCGCGAGCGGCTGGTCCACGCGCTCGAGGACGACCACGCCCCGCTTGCCGCGGAGGAGCGCGACCAGGAGGTCGGCCGGGAACGGGCGGAACATCGTCACGTTCACGACGCCGACGCGGAGCCGCCGCGCCGATCGTAGATAGTCGGCGACCGCCTCCGCGTTCCACACGACCGACCCCTGGCCCACGATCGCGTACTCGGCGTCCTCCATGCGGTAGCCCGAGCTCCGCGCGTAGCGGCGGCCGGTGAGCGCCGCGAACTCGTCGAAGGCGCGGTCGCTCAGCTCCTGCACGTGGTCGAAGTAGAAGGGCCGCTGGGCGGCCACGCCCTGCTGGTAGGCGTCC
>JBBTPF010000197.1:0-4083 GCA_038066295.1 Candidatus Methylomirabilota bacterium
GGGCGCCAGCTCGTCGGGCCAGACGATCACCTTCTTGCCGTCCTGCCACTGGAACGTCAGCATCGTGTGCGCGATCTGGACGCCATCCCGGTCCACCTTGAACCCGCCGTAGACCGTGTTGAGGCTCATGTTGAGAATGGCCGCCCTGACCTTTTCCCCGTCAAGGGAGCCCGCGCGCCTGACGGCTTCCACGAAGACCTGGCATCCCCCGTAGCCCTGGGCCGTGTGATAGGACAGATCAGCCCCGGGGAACTCTTTCTTGTGGGCCTCGACGAACTCCCGGGCCCCCGGGTACCGGCGTGCGACCGGGATCAGCTCGCCGGCACGGAGCAGCGTCACCAGCTCCGGTTCCCATTGCGCCGCGCCGTAGACGAACTCCGCGCTCCGCCCGAGCACGTCGTAGAACTTCGGCAGGTCTCCGCCGACCGTCACGCCGAACATCTTGGGGTTCACGTTCGACGCTTTCAGTTGACGCGTGATGGCCACGGCGTCGTCGAAGTAGGTCGCCGCCGCCAGGACATCAGGATTCGCTGTCCGGACGTTCGTGAGGATGGCCGAGAAGTCGGTCGTCCCTTTGGGATAGGTCGCGACGCGAACGACCGACAGTCCGCGCTTCTTCGCCAGCGCGACCGTCCCCCGGGCTGTCGCCGTGGGAAAGACGGTGTCCTCGTGGAGGAGGGCGACCGTCTTCAGGCCCCTTCTCGCAGCCATGTCGATCAGCCCCTCGAGATAGACCTCGGCCGGCGAGAGCACCATGAAGATGAACTTCCGCCCCTTCTTGAAGATGGAGGTCGTGGCGGCCGCGGGCGCCACCATGGCCATCCGGTGCCTCTCCACCAGGTCGGCCACGGCCTCGGTGATGGGCGAGGAGTAGGGGCCGAGGATCGCGTCCACCTTGTCTTGGGTGATGAGCTTCTCGTAGATGCGCACGGCCGCGGCGGGCTCGGAGCGATCGTCTTCCGCGACCAGCTCGACCTTGCGCCCCAAGACTCCATTCTTGTCGTTCGTGTGCTTGATGCAGAGCTGATATCCGCGAAGCTGGTTCTGACCGAGGAACGCATAGGCCCCCGTCTGGGACACCGACGCGCCGATCCGGATCGGCGGCTGCGCGTTGCTGGAAAGTACGAGACCCGTGAGCAGCGTGGCGAGAGTTATCAGGAGACCTGCCGCGAGCCGAACCATACTCAACTTTCTCGCCGCTGAGGCGTCGACGCATGCGATATCCGGACAACCGTCCCGGGATCGAAAGGGGTGTGGACGGCGGATGCCGAGAGTCTATGCAAACGCGAGGTACTCGTCAACGGCGCGTGCGTTTGCGCTCCTCGGAGGAAGTCGAGGCGAAGTTCAAGAAAGCCCTCCGGGTGTCCCTGTACAAGATGATGCTCGTTCGCGAGGGGAACGGGAGTTGTACGAGCTCTGGCTGAATTGCCTGATTCAGGCCGTGAGGGAATTCGATCCGTTGCTCAGAAGCTCAGGCGGGGAGCCCCGCGGCGGCGAGGGCGCGGCGGATCGCCTCGCGCTCGCCGGTGCTCACGGGGGTCAGCGGCGGACGGACATAGGCGGCGGGGAGGCGCCCGAGCAGGACCAGCGCTTCCTTCATGCGGTTGTGCATGTCCACGAACGGCGGGGCGTAGAAGACGCTCACCAGCGGGGCCAGCCGCTCGTTCACGCGCCGCGCCCCGTCGAGATCGCCCTTGCCGCACGCCTCGAAGAGCTCCGCCTGGAGATCGGCGGCGACGCTCCCCATGCCCGAGATCGCGCCGTCGGCGCCGAGGAGGAAGGTCGCCATGAGCGACATCGTGAACGACGAGAGCATCGCGACGGGCCGGCCCGTCGCCCGCAGCGCGCGGAGGTTCTGCTCGAACGCGACGATGTCGTTCGACCAGTCCTTCACCGCCGCCACCTGCGGGATCGCGCAGAGCTTCGCGAGGGTCTCCGGGGCGTAGCCGATGCCGCTCGCGGGCGGGTACTCGAAGACGACGATCGGGAGATCGGCCTTGGAGGCGATCTCGCCGAAGTGGCGGAGCACCATGTCGGGCTTGTGCTGGGCCCCCCACATGAAGAGCGTCGGCGGGAAGACGAGCACGCCGGCAGCCCCCTCGGCTTTCGCGTCGCGCGCCAGCTCGGTCGCCTCGGCGGTGCCGTCGGCGTAGACGCCGGCGACGACCGGGCACTTCCCGCCGACCTCGTCGAGTGCCAGCGCGAGCGCGCGCTTGCGCTCCTCGCGGGTGAGCGAGGAGACCTCGGCCGCATGCCCGTTGGCGACGATGCCGGTGACGCCGCGCGTATCGGCGAGCCAGCGGAGGTGCGCGCGGTACGCGCCCTCGTCGATCGAGAGGTCCGCCTTGAAGGGGAGGATGTTCGCCGGCATGATCCCCGAGAACGTCAGCATGCTGAGACCTCCTCCGCGATGTCCTTCGCCGTCACGACGCGCCCGTACGCCCGCCCAATGATATCAAGAGTGGCGCGCTGGATCTCGGGCCAGAGGGTCGCCACGCCGTCCTCGACCACGGTCACGCGGTACTCGCGGTTGAACGCGCCGATGACCGTGGCGAGCACGCAGATGTCGGTCATCGTGCCGGTCACGACGAGCGTGGTGACGCCGCGGGCGCGGAGGGCGCCGTCGAGCGGCGTGCCGGCGAAGCCGTCGTACCAGCGCTTGCGGACCACGAGCTCGCCGGGCAAGGGGCGGAGCTCGTCGATCGTCTCGGCGCTCGGCGTGCCTTCGAGACACGCTGAGGACGGCAGCCCGAAGCCCGTGCGCGCGCCGCGCGGCGCCGGCTTGTGCTCGGGATGGAGCTCGCCGACGAGGAGCGGCGCCGCCTCCGAGTAGACGAACTCGGTGAAGACGACCGGCAAGCTCCGGGCGCGGAAGCAGTCCACGAGGGCCTTGATCCGCGGCACCATCTCGCGCGCGGGCGGCACTTCCATCGCCTCGCCGGGCAGGACGAAGGCGCGCTGCATGTCCACGACGAGGAGCGCGCTGCGGCCCGGCTCGAGCTTGAGGACGCGGGCGAACATCTCGCTCCGGTCCGTCACCGCAGCCTCGGGAGGATGTCTTTGGCGAGGATTTCCACCTGCTCGGGCTGGTAGCGGTAGGGAATCAAGATGATGCGATCCACGCCTGCCGCCACGTGCTCGCGCAGCTGAGCGAGGCACTCCTCGACGCTGCCGCGGATCGCGTGCTCGATGGTGGATTCGCTCCACGCGGCCACGTCCCACTCGGTCTGGAGCCAGTCGCGCATCGGCGCCTCGGTCTCGGCGCGCGAGCGGCCCACGTAGATCGCGAGCTGGTTGGTGCCGGTCAGGGTCTTCGGGTCGCGGCCGGCCTCGCGGGCGAAGCCCACGATCTTCTCCCACGACTTTCGGTAGCTCTCGGGCGTGTAGAAGTAGGTGAGCCAGCCGTCGCCTTTGGTGGCGACGCGCTTGAGGACCGCGTCCACGTAGCCACCGATCAGGATCGGCGGGCGCGGCGTCTGCGCCGGGCGGGGGCGCATCACCGCCTCGCGCAGGTTGAACTCGTCGGCCTGGAGCGTCACGCGGTCCTCCGTCCAGAGGCGCGTCAGGATCTCGAGGTTCCGTTCGAAGAGCCTGCCGCGCTGCTTGAAGGGCACGCCGACGGCGTCGAACTCGCGCGCGTACCAGCCCGCCGCGACGCCGAGGATGAGGCGGCCCCCGGAGATGACGTCGAGCGTGCCGAGCGCTTTCGCCGCGACGGTCGGGTTCCGGAGCGGCAGCACCATGACGCCGGTGCCGAGCTTGATCCGGCGCGTCCGCGCTGCGATCGCCGTCAGGACTCCCACGGCGTCGAGGATCGGGAACGCCGGCTCGACGCCGAGGATCACGTGGTCCCACGCCCAGAGCGACTCGAAGCCGAGCGCCTCGGCGCGCTCGGCGTAGCCCAGGATGGCGTCGACATCCGGCGCCTCAGCGGGACCGACGAAGTTCTTGATCGCGAGCCCCCAATCCATCGCTAGTGTCGCGTCTCCGAACTCATGTTAACGATCGCGCGGCCCGGAGCCGACGGGCGCGTGGCGGCCGTGCTTCACATGATTTCAGCGACGGGACACTAGCCAAGGAAGC
>JBBTPF010000198.1:0-1841 GCA_038066295.1 Candidatus Methylomirabilota bacterium
CTGGCCGAGGTCTTCGGGCGGGCGTGCGCCTACTGGTCATGCACGGGGATGAAGTACGCGCGGTGGCAGCCGCTGCTCGTGATCGGCCCGAGCATCGCGAAGGTCATCGCCGCCGACGGCTGGACGAAGGACGACGTGCGCGCGTACCTCCACGAGCACGTCACGATCCCCGCGCGCGAGGCCGAGAAGTACGCCTGGCACCTCGGAAGCACGGCGTTCAGCCTGCGGGCTCAGGTGGAGGCGGGCGTGCTGCCGCCCGCGTACGCGGCGTCCGGCGATCCCGACCGGCCGGTGCCGGTCTTCGTCAAACCCGGGTGGATCGGCATCGTCGTTGCGGGCGATCCCGGCCGCAACCAGTCGAAGGGCTACTGCAACAACCACATCCAGGGCGGACGAGTCAGCAAGCGAGTGGCCCTGGCGCTATAGCCCGAGGGCCCCCCGGTCGCTGCCGAGGTACACGTCGACGACGGCCGGATCGGCGGCGACGGCCGCGGGCGGTCCCTCGGCGATCTTCTCTCCGGCGCTTAGCACGATGAGCCGGCGCGAGAGGTCCATGAGCGCCCACACGATGTGCTCGACCATGAGGAGGGTCAATCCCCCGGCCACGAGCCTGCGGATGAGCGTCATAGCGCTCGCCGTCTCGGCGGGGTTGAGGCCGGCCATGAACTCGTCGAGCAGCAGGAGCCGCGGAGAGGTCGCCAGCGCCCGCGCCAGCTCGAGGCGCTTCCGGTCGATGAGCGTGAGCTGGGCGGCCGGCACGCCCGCCCGGGCCTCGAGCCCGACGAGGGCGAGCAGCCGCTCGGCCTCCGCGAGCGCTTCGGTGGTCGTCCCGCGGACGCGGCCGTAGAGGCGGCCGACCAGGACGTTCTCGAGCGCCGAGAGCCCGGCGAAGGGCCGGACGAGCTGGAAGGTGCGCGCGACGCCGCGGGCGCAGATCCGGTGGGGCGTGAGCCCGGCGATGTCGTGGCCGCGAAGGCGGATGCGCCCGGCGTCGGGGGCGAGGGCGCCCGCGATCAGGTTGAAGAGCGTCGTCTTCCCCGACCCGTTCGGGCCCATGATGCCGAGCAGTTCGCCCTCCTCGAGCGTGAAGCTGACGTCGTGGACGGCGCGGACGCCGCCGAAGCTCTTCGACACCCGCTCCACCTCGAGGAGGGACATGGAGCGGGGCTACGGCCCCGGGTACAGCAGGCGGAATCGTTGGCAGAGAATCAGTGTTTGCCCACGCGCAGTCGCCCACCCGCCGTCCTACCCCAGCTCTCGAAACGTTTGGCGACGAATGCGCGAACTTCACACCGTAGGTGCTTGTGGTCTTCGGGCGTGAGACCTTCGGTCGTGAGTACGGCATCAGTAAGTACGTCGACGCCTGCGGGCACCAGTCGCTCGAATTTCTCCGGCTGTTGGAGGGCTAAACTCAAGCCGGTGGTTCGGCGATAGGTTGCCATTGGGTCACGCAGCGTAGCGGATGATCTCCAGTTCGATCCCTCCGTCGACGCGGCCCAGAATCTGGTCGACACGGGCGAGCACCGCGTCCTCGAGCAGGTACTGGGGACAGTTCGTGCACTGGAGGACTGGGAGCCCCTTTAAGACGACGATGCCCGACTCTCGAACCTTGAACGGCAAATCAGTCTTGGTTGCCGTCAGTGCAGCTCCACAGACCGCGCATCTCATCGCTTCGGCCTCCTGGCCTTGAGATCGGCCTGCCACTCCCCGGGGTCCGGGCGGTACGACGTGACCACGCGGACATTATCGCCCTCCACGTCAGTCGCGAACAGGACATGGAACGCCTCCGACCCGTGCCGCGCGAGAATCAGGTAGCTCGGGAGGTACTTGTCGTCTGGGTA
>JBBTPF010000199.1:0-3225 GCA_038066295.1 Candidatus Methylomirabilota bacterium
CCTGGTGCTGCCGCCCACGGTGCTCGGCTACTATCTGCTCCTCGCCGTCGGCCGCCGGGGTCCCATCGGCCGGGCGCTCGCCGTCGCCGGGCTGGAGCTCGCGTTCACCTGGGGCGCGGCGGTCCTCGCCGCCTCCGTCGGCTCGATCGCCCTCGTGATCAAGTCGGCGCAGGCCGGCTTCGAGACCGTGGACCCGCAACTCGAGCAGGCGGCCCGGACGCTCGGGCGCTCGGAGTGGGCCGTCTTCTGGCGCGTGACGCTGCCGCTGGCGTGGCGCTCCGTGTTGGCGGGCGCGGTGCTCGCCTTCTGCCGGGCGCTCGGCGAGTTCGGGATCACGCTCATGGTGGCGGGGAACATCCCCGGACGGACCCAGACGCTGCCGCTGGCCATCTACGACCGCGTGCAGGCCGCGCAGATGGACGAGGCGAACGCGCTCGCGCTCATCGCCGTCGGGATCGTCGGCGTGCTGCTGTTCGTCCTGGGCCGCCTCGCGCGCCTCCGGTACTGATGGTCTCGGTCGAGATCGTCAAGCGCTATCCGGGATTCGCGCTCGACGTGCGCTGGCGCGCCGAGAAGTCGGTCGTCGGCCTCTTTGGACCCTCGGGCGCGGGCAAGACGCTGACGCTTCAGTGCCTCGCGGGGCTGATCCGGCCGGACGCCGGGCGCATCGTCGTGGACGACCGCGTGTTCTTCGACGCGGCGGCCGGCGTGGACCTGCCGCCGCAGCAGCGGCGCATCGGCTACGTCTTCCAGGGCCTGGCGCTCTTCCCGCACCTCACGGTGGCGAAGAACGTCGCGTTCGGGCTCGCCGATCGGTCGTACCGGGCACGGGCGCAGCGCACGGCCGAGGTCGTCGAGCGGCTCGGGCTCGCGGGCCTCGAGGGCCGCTATCCGCGCGAGCTGTCGGGCGGCCAGCGCCAGCGCGTGGCGCTCGGGCGCGCGCTCGCGATCGACCCGTCGCTGCTGCTGCTCGACGAGCCGCTCTCGGCCCTGGACGCGCCCCTCCGGCTGGCGCTGCGCGACGAGCTGCGCGAGATCCTCACCGCGTGGGGAACCGCCGCCGTGGTCGTGACGCACGACTTCACCGAGGCGTACCGGCTCGCCGACCGGATCGTCGTGTACCAGCAGGGGCGCGTGATCCAGTCGGCCCCGCGCGCGGAGATCCTGTGGCAGCCCGCCTCCGAGGCGGTCGCGCGCATCATGGGGCTCCGCAACATCCTGCGCGGCTCCGTCGTGAAGGCGGCGACCGACCGCATCCAGATCAGCTGGCGCGGCCAGACGCTCGAGGCCGTGAACTCTCCGACGCGCTCCTACCTGCCGCCGGCCGGCAGCCCGATCGCCTTCTTCATCCGACCGGAGTACGTGCGGCTCGTCCGCAAGGACCGCGACACACCCGACATGCTGCACCACATGAACCTCATGCGCGGGCGGCTCGTGGGCGAGGCCGACTTCGGCACCGTCTGGTCGCTCCGGCTCCGGCTCGACGAGCCGGGCGCGCCCGCACAGGGCGACTTCGACCTCGAGATCGAGGTGCCCCAACTCGTGTACCAGATCCTCGAGATCGACCGCGATCGCCGGTGGGAGCTCTCGATCCATCGCGGCTCGATCCACGTGCTGCCCTCGTGACGGCGCGCCCGGTCCTGGCCCTCGCGAACGTGAGCGTGAGCTACGGCGGCGTCGAGGTCCTCGCCGTGCCGGCGCTGGAGGTGGGTCAGGGTGAGGTCCTCAGCGTCATCGGCCCGAACGGGAGCGGCAAGTCGACGCTCCTGCGGGTGCTCGGACTCCTCGAGCGGCCGATCCGCGGCGAGGTGAGGTTCCGCGGGAGGCCCGTGGATGCGCGGCGCGCGCTCGCCGAGCGCCGCCGGATGGCGATGGTCTTCCAGCTGCCCCTCCTCGCCGACATGACCGTCGCCCGGAACGTCATGCTCGGGCTGGCCTTCCGCGGCGCGGGCGGCGACGCCATCGAGGCGCGCGTCGCGCGCTGGCTCGAGCGACTCAACATCGCGCCGCTCCGCGACCAGCGGGCGCGCACGCTCTCGGGCGGCCAAGCGCAGCGTGTCGCGCTCGCGCGGGCGCTCGTGCTCGAGCCCGAGGTGCTGCTGCTCGACGAGCCGTTCTCCGGTCTCGACGAGCCCACGCGCGGGGCGCTCCTGCCCGACGTCGCCGCAATCCTGCGCGCCGACCGCGTGACGACCGTCTTCGTCACGCACGACCGCGGCGAGGCGCAGGCCCTCGCCGACCGAGTGGCGGTCCTGATGGGGGGACGGATCCTCCAGCTCGACGAGACGGCGCGCGTCTTCCACGCGCCCGCCTCGGAGGAGGTGGCGCGCTTCGTCGGCGTCGAGACGATCGTCACGGGCCGCGTGCTCACCAGCGACCACGGCGTCACGGCCGTGCACGTCGCCGGCCACACCCTCGAGGTCGCCGCCGCGGGGCGGCCGGGGGACCTCGTCAGGCTCGGCATCCGCCCCGAAGACGTCACGCTGATGCTGCCGACCGAGCGCGCGCCGCTCTCCAGCGCGCGCAACTACCTCACCGGGACGATCGCGCGCCTGGTGCCCGCGACGCCGGCCACGCGCGTCGTCGTGGACGTCGGGTTCCCGCTCGTGGCGACCGTCACCGCGCGCTCGATCGTGGACCTCGGCCTCGCCGAGGGCCTGCCCGTCACCGCTGCCTTCAAGGCGAGCGCGGCGCACCTCATCGGCCCGGTGTAGCGAGATCATCTCAGAGACCGTGAAGGTCTCTGGGTGCCCGATTGCTTGACACCGGCCTCCGTCCGGAGCTATAAGGAGGCCGGCGGCACCGCGCGAGACTCGAACCCTCCAGCCAAGGAGGCCTCGCATGGACCAGGAGACCCTCATCGAGCGACTGATGGCCGAGAACGAGGAATTCCGGCGCCTCCGCACGGAGCACCAGTCCTACGATCACGAGCTCGAGGCGCTCAAGGGGACGTCCCCGCTCTCGGCCGACCAGCAGTGGCGGATGAGCGAGCTGAAGAAGCTGAAGCTGATGGCCAAGGACCGGATGGAGGCCATCCTCAAGCACGCCCGGCCCGGCGTCACGGCCTGACGACCCCCCGGGCGGGATCGTTTCGCGGCCTCTCCCACCTCTCGCGGGAGGGCGCCGCGCGCATGGTGGACGTCTCCGGCAAACGGGAGACGGCCCGCGAAGCTGTCGCCCGGGCGATCGTGAGGATGAAGCCCGGCACCCTCCGGGTGATCCGGC
>JBBTPF010000200.1:0-9446 GCA_038066295.1 Candidatus Methylomirabilota bacterium
ACGGGAGCGCTCGCCGTGGAGCGCCTCGTGTGGGTGGACGACGCCGGCACGATCGTGAACCCGCTGCTGGCCGACGCTCAGCTCGACGGCGCGCTCGCCCAGGGCTGGGGCCAGGCGATGATGGAAGCGGTCGTGCTCGACCCGGCGGGCCACGTGCTGACCGGGACCCTCATGGACTACGCGATCCCACGCGCCGCCGACGTGCCGCGCGCGGAGATCCTCCACGCGCCCTCGCCCTCGCCGCTCAACCCTCTCGGTGCCAAGGGCCTCGGGGAGGCCGGCACGATCGGGATCCCGCCCGCGGTCGTGAACGCGGCGGTGGACGCGCTCGCGCCGTCCGGGGTCACGCATCTGGACATGCCGCTCACGCCGGAGAAAATCTGGCGGGCGCTCGCGGGCAGACGCTAGAATCCACCGGCATGCTCACGACCGATCGCGTGGCCGGCGGGGCGCTGGCGCTCGTCGCTCTCGCCGTCTTCTGGGAGAGCCGGAAGCTCCCCCTCGGCAGCTTCCGCAACCCCGGCCCGGCGTACATGCCGATGGTGCTCGCGGCGATCCTGCTCGTGTTCGGGACGCTCCTGGTGATCACCGGCGGCCGGGCGAGCGCGTTCCAGGGCGTGAGCTGGGCGGAGTGGCGCCACGCGGTGGCGATCTTTGCGGTGTGCGCCTTCGCCGCGCTGGCGCTCGAGCGTCTGGGCTACCGGGTCACCGTGACGCTCGCGCTCGCGTTCCTGTTGGGCGTCGTGGAGCGAAAGGGGATCGTCTTCACCGTGGTCTTCTCGCTGGCGCTCGCCCTCGGCACGTTCCTCCTCTTCGACACGCTCCTGCGCGTCCCGTTGCCGCGCGGCGCCTTCGGCCTCTGATGGTCGAGACGCTCTCGAACCTCGCCGTCGGCTTCTCTGTGGCCCTCTCGCCGACCGTGCTCCTGTACGCGTTCGTCGGCTGCGTGGTGGGGACGCTGGTCGGCGTCCTGCCAGGGGTCGGGCCGCTCGCGGGGATCAGCCTCCTCCTGCCGGCGACGTTCGGCCTCGACGCGACGCGCGCCATCGTGATGCTGGCCGGCATCTACTACGGCGCGATGTACGGGGGCTCGACGACCTCGATCCTCATGCGGATTCCCGGCGAGGCGGCCTCGGTCATGACGTGCATCGACGGCTACGCGATGGCGCGCAAGGGGCGGGCGGGCGCGGCGCTCGCGATCGCCGCGGTCGGCTCCTACGTCGCCGGCACGCTGAGCGTCGTCGCGCTCATGTTCCTGGCGCCGCCGCTCGCGGAGTTCGCGCTCCGGTTCGGCCCGCCCGAGTACTTCGCGCTGCTGCTCCTGGGGCTCCTCGTCCTCGCGTACATGAGCGCGGGCTCGATGCTGAAGGCCCTCGCGATGGCGGCGCTCGGCCTGCTCCTCGGCATGATCGGCATCGACCAGATGACGGGCTACTTCCGCTTCGCCTACGGCGTGGTGGAGCTGGGCGACGGCATCGGCGTCGTGCCCGTCGCGGTCGGGCTCTTCGGCCTCGCCGAGATCCTCGCCACCGCGGGCCAGCCGACGCCGCCCGAGATCATCAAGCCCAGGCTCCGCGAGCTCCTGCCCTCGCGCCGGGAGTGGCGGGAGTCGGCGTGGCCCATCGGGCGGGGGACCGTGCTCGGCTTCATGATCGGCATCATCCCGGGCTCGGCCCACATCATCTCGAGCTTCGTGTCGTACGCCGTCGAGCGGCGTCTGGCGCGGCGCCCCGAGGAGTTCGGCCAGGGAGCGGTCGCCGGGGTGGCCGGCCCGGAGTCGGCGAACAACGCCGCGACCTCGGGCGCCTTCGTCCCGATGCTGGCACTCGGCGTGCCGTCCGGGCCGATCCCGGCCGTCATGCTCGCCGCGATGATGGTCCACGGCGTCTCGCCGGGGCCGCTCCTGATCAAGAACCAGCCGGAGCTCTTCTGGGGCTTCATCGCATCCATGTACGTCGGCAACGTCGTGCTGCTGATCCTGAACCTCCCGCTCGTCGGCCTGTTCGTCAACCTCCTCCGCGTGCCCTATCCGATCCTCTACCCGTCCATCCTGATCTTCTGCATCCTCGGCGTGTACGCCGTGAACGGGAGCGTGGTGGACGTGTGGATCATGCTGGCGATGGGCGGCCTGGGCTATCTTCTGCGAAAGCTCGATTTCGAAACCGCGCCGATCGTGCTCGGCGTTATCCTTGCGCCGATGATCGAGATGGCCCTGCGCCAGTCCCTCGCGATGTCCGACGGGCGCTACTCGATCTTCCTCGCGCGGCCGATCGCCGGCACGCTGCTCGCCGCCGGTCTCGCGCTCCTGCTGCTGAGCCTCAAGCCGCTCATCACGAAGGGCCTCGACTGGCGGGCGCGGCTCGCCATGGCCGAAAAAGGAGAGGAGCTTCCATGAACGCCGTCCGTCTCGCCATGCTGATCGCGATCGCCGTGCTGGCCGGGGCCTCGGGCGCCGCCGCGCAGGAGTCGTACCCCTCGCGCCCGATCACGGTCGTGGCGCCGTTCCCGCCCGGCGGCGTCGCCGACCTCACGGCCCGTCCCGTGGCGGCCGCGATGGAGAAGGTGCTCAAGAGCCCGGTCGGCGTCGTGAACAAGACCGGCGCGGCGGGCGCGGTGGGCATGCAATTCGTTGCGACGAGCAAGCCGGACGGCTACACGCTGCTCCTGGCGCTCTCGTCCATCTCGATCATCCCCGAGGCCGACAAGCTCTTCGGCCGGCCGCCGGCGTTCACGGTGGACCAGTTCGCGCCGATCGCGCTGATCTCCGCCGACCCGACGATCCTGGTGGTGCCGGCCGACAAGCCGTGGAAGACCGCCAAGGAGCTCATCGAGGACGCCAAGAAACGGCCGGGCCAGATCTCGTTCAGCTCGTCGGGCGTCTACGGCACGCTCCACATGGCGATGGAGCTTCTCTCGCACGCGGCCGGAGTCAAATTCCGCCACGTGCCCTACGGGGGCGCCGGCCCCGCGCTCACCGCGATCCTCGGCGGCCACGTGGACGCGCTCGCCTCGGGCCCGGCGGTCGTGCTGCCCCATATAAAATCGGGCAAGCTCCGTCCTCTTGCTGGCTGGGGCGACAAGCGTGTCGCAGCCCTGCCGGAAGTTCCCACGTTCAGGGAGCTCGGGTATCCGGACGCCGAGTTCTACATCTGGGCGGGTCTCTTCGCGCCGAAGGGCACGCCGGAGCCCGTGCTGGCGAAGCTCCGCGACACGCTGCGCGCCGCCGTCGCCGAGCCCGAGTTCAAGGCGGCGATGGACAAGCTCGAGACGCCGGTCGCCTTCAAGCAGGGCGTGGAGTTCCAGAAGTTCTTCGACGCCGACGCGAAACGACTCGCCGACGGCGTCCGCAAGGTGGGCAAGATCGAGACGAAGTAGGGCGGTGAGACGCGCGTGCTAGAATCGAAGACGTCATGGCGATTCTGAAAGTCGCGCGTCTCGGTCATCCGGTCCTGCGTCAGGCGGCGAAGCCCGTCCCGGTGGGGGAGATCCGCGCGCCGGAGACCCAGCGCCTGATCGACGACATGATCGAGACGATGCGCGAGTACGACGGGGCGGGCCTGGCGGCGAACCAGGTCCACACCCTCGAGCAGATCTGCGTGATCGAGGTCCTCGAAAACCCGCGCTATCCCGACGCGTCGCACATCCCGCTCACGGTGGTGATCAACCCCGTGGTCACGCCGCTCGGCGACGAGATGGAGGAGGGGTGGGAGGGCTGCCTCTCGGTCCCCGACATGCGCGGCATGGTGCCACGCTACACGGCCGTGCGGCTCCAGTGCTACGACCGCGAGGGCCAGCATATCGACCTGATCGCCAAGGAGTTCTTCGCGCGCGTCGTCCAGCACGAGACCGACCACCTGAACGGCATCGTGTACCTGGACCGGATGCGCGACCTCTCCACGCTCGCCCACATCGCCGAGTGGAACAAGCACTGGCTCGGCACCCGTGAGCACGCCGACTAGCCCCGTCCTCGCGGTCGTCAGCGACCTCTTCTTCGTGGCGCGCATCAGGGAGACGGCGCGCCTCGCCGGCGTGCCGCTCGAGTTCGCGAAGACGCCCGCCGGGATCGACGCGGCGCTGGCGAAGGCGCCACGGTTCGTGCTCCTCGATCTCACGGCGGGCTGGGACTACGAGAAGATGTTCGCCCTCACGGAAGCCGCGAAGGTCCCCGTGCTCGCCTTCACCACCCACGCGCTCGCGCGCCAGACCCAGCCGTGGCACGCGCGCTGCGAGCGCGTCGTCACCAAGGAAACGCTCACGCAGGAGCTGCCGCTCCTGCTGAAGGAGGGGATGACCGCATGACCGCCGAGGAATTTGTCCGGCAGCTCGACGACGAGACCCGGGAGTTCCTGGGGCGCCTGGCGCCCGACGCGACGCTCAAGCCCGAGGTCGAGGGCGATCTCAGCGTCGTCAACCTCCTGAAGATCGCGTTGAAGAACGAGATCGAGGCGACCGAGATCGCGGCGCGCTGGCTCGTCACCACCGACGACGTGGACGTGAAGCTTGCCCTCGCGCGCCAGGTGGGCGACGAGGCGAAGCACTACCGGATGATCGCCGACCGTCTCGGGGCGCTCGGCTTCGCGGCGATCACGTTCGACCCGCTCTCGAAGGGCTACGGGCCGCTCTTCCAGTACCTCGCCACGCTCAGGACGACCGTGGAGCGCGTGGCGGCCGGGCAGTTCACGCGCGAGGCGATCGCCATCGTGAAGAACCGCCAGTTCATCGCGTTCTGCGAGCACGCGGGCGACCGCGAGACGGCGGCGCTCTACCGGGACGTCATCGAGCCCGACGAGCGCCACCACCACGAGCTCGGCCGCACGCTTCTCGCGCGCTTCGCGACGACACCCGAGGCCCAGGCCGCCGCCGCGGACGCGGCCCGGAAGACGCTGGAGCTCGCCGAGGAGCTCCAGCGGACGGCGCTCGCGACCGGGGGGGTCCACCACGCGCCGGGCTGCTGACGGCCGATGGGCCGATGGGCGCTGAGGGGCTGGAGGCCCGCGCCGGCCCGGAGGTACACTATGAGCGTGATGCGAGGCCGGTGGAGTCCCGCCTATCGCTCGATCGCCTGGCTGCTCATCGTCAGTCTGCTCGGGGCGTCCTGCGCGGCGCGGAACGTGCCCCCGATCGGAGCCGGGGGCCAGCCGTTCAAGCCCGAGTCGGACGAGGTCAGGCTCTGGGCCGCCGCCGAGAAGGAAGAGGCGGCGCTCCTCAAGAAGGCCAGGGTCTACGACGACCCGCTGCTGGAAGAGTACCTCGGCAAGATCGGCGACAGGCTCCTGCCCGACGAGGTGCGCGCGGCCGGCGGGCCCGGCTTCAAGTTCGGCGTGATGAGCGATCCGACGCTGAACGCCTTCGCCATGCCAAACGGGCGCATCTACGTCCACAGCGGCCTCCTGAGCCGCCTCGACAACGAAGCCCAGCTCGCGATGATCGTCGGCCACGAGATGACGCACGTCACCCACCGCCACGCCCTCAAGTTCCAGCGTGACGCGACGAACAAGCAGATCCTCTACACGGTGCTCGCGGTCGCGGCATCCATCGGCGTCGCGGTGGCGGCAGGCTCGCGCGCGCGCTCGGGCGACTACGTCGGCGCCCAGGTCCTGAGCCAGACGGCCAACGCGATCCTCGGCATCGGCCTGCAGCTCGCCGCCATCGCGGCGATCAACGGCTACGGGCGCGATCTGGAGCGCGAGGCGGACGGGGAGGGGATGGCGCGGCTCGTGCGCGCGGGCTACGACCCCAAGGAAGCGCCGAAGGTGTTCGCGCTGCTCCAGTCGGAGTCCAAGGACCGCGGGAGCCTCGAGACGTTCTTCTTCGGGAGCCACCCGAAGCTCCAGGACCGCATCGAGACGACCAACGAGTTCCTCAGGACCAGCTACGCCGAGGCCGCGGCGAGGCCCGACGCCATCAAGACCACCGAGGAATTCGGTCTCCGCATGCGCACGGTCGTGCGCGAGAACGCGCTGCTCGACATCCGCGCCGGCCGGTTCAAGCTCGCGCAGGATCAGCTCGAGCGCGTGGTCGCGATCACGCCGAAGGACCCGATCGCCCAGCTCTACTTCGGCGACCTCTATCGCCTGCAGTCGCAGCGGGCGCGCGCCGCCGCCGATCGCGAGGGCTTCGCGAAGAAGGCGCTCGAGCGCTACGAGCGCTCGGCGGAGCTCGACCCCGCATTCCCCGACCCGTTCCGGCAGCTCGGGTTCCTCTACTACCAGCAGAAGGACGCCGAGCGGGCCCGCGAGGCGTTCAAGCGCTATCTCGCCCTCAAGCCCGACGCGCCCGACGGCAAGCGGATCAAGGAGTACCTGCTCGAGCTGGACCGGTAGCCCCGGGCTCAGCGATCATGATGGCGATGATGGCCGAGGCAGGGCCGACTTGAGGACCTTGCCGGTGGCGCTCTTGGGGAGCGCGTCGAGCGCGGTGATGCGCCTCGGATACTTGAAGCCCGCCAGCCGGCTCCGGCAGTGGCCGATCAGATCCGCCTCCAGCACCTCGAGTCCCGGGCGGAGGACGACGAACGCGGCGACCTCTTCGCCGAGCTCCGGATGGGGAATCCCGACCACCGCGGCGTCGGCAACGGCGGGGTGGGTCAGGAGGACCGCTTCGACCTCCTGGGGGAAGACCGAGTAGCCGCCGCGTAGGATGCGCTCGCGCTTGCGCCCGACGATCTCGACGGCGCCGTCAGGGGCGACCATGGCGAGATCGCCCGTCTTGAACCAGCCGTCGGCGGTCAGCACCTCGCGCGTCTCCTCATGCGAGGTGACGTAACCCTGCATGGCTGCCGGGCTCTTGATCCAGAGCTCGCCGATCTCGCCACACGCTAGCGCTCGTCCGGAGTCGTCCACGACCCGGACCTCGACGCCGGGTACGGGGCGGCCGACCGCAGCGGGTGACTCGGCCGCATCGCCCGCGAGATAGGAGATCGGGCGGAAGAGCTCGCTCATGCCGTAGCCGCGCAGGATCCTGATCCCGGTGCGCTCGCGCCACTCCCGAGCCAGCTCCCACGGGCACGGCGCCGCGCCCGAAACCACGATGCGCGCGGACGAGAGATCCGCGCGGGCAAGCGCGGGGCTGTCGAGGATGCGGCGGAACATCGTCGCGACGCCGGGGAATACGGTCACCCGGTGGCGCCGGATCGCGTCGAGCGCGGCCTCGGGCGAGAAGCGCTCGACCAGCGCGACCGTCGCCCCGGCAAGGAGCGGGGCCAGGAGCGCGCCGTTCAGGCCGAACGAGTGGGAGAGGGGGAGCGCGGCGAGCACGACGTCGCCGGGCGTGAGCGCCAGCACCGGCCCCGCCCACGACCCGTTGCCGAACGCGAGCGCCTCGTGGGAGAGCACCGCGCCCTTCGGCCGCCCGGTGCTCCCGGAGGTGTACAGGATCAAAGCGGGGTGGCGGGGGTCGGGATGGGGCTCTCCGAGACCCGGCGCAGTCATCGTGGCCGAGGAGGACTCCACCCCGGCGTCGGTCACCGCGGCCTCATCGACCAGCTGTGCGGGAGCGAGGTCGGCCAGGATGTCGGCGCGCTCGTCGCTCTTGAGCAGCGGATCGACCGGCGCGACCGTGGCTCCGAGCTTCCAGCCGGCGAGCAACCCGACCGCGAACTGCCAGCGGTTCGGGATCGCGACGGCGATCCTGTCGCCGGGCTTCACGCCCTTCGCGGTGAGCGCGCCCGCCAGGGCCTCGGCGCGGCGGTGGAGCCCGGCGAACGTGAGCGCGCCGTCGGGCCAGACGAGCGCGGGCTCGTCAGGGGAGCGGCGGGCGCTCGCCTCGAGGAGCCGGGCGAAGTTCCGCGTCACCGACGCTACGCGAGGAAATCTTTGAGGTTGATCCGCTGCCAGACGCCGGGCGGCACGCGGTGGCGCGGCGTGTAGGCGGCGAGCGAGGGCTTGGCCGTGGCGTCCACGCCCCACTTTGCGGTGTAGCCGTCCTCGCGCGTCGAGGGGTCGAGGTCCGAACCGCGGGCGTTGGTGACGATCGTGATGTCGCGGTCCGGCTGGCAGCGCGTGGCGATCGCCCAGTTCACCTGCCGGTCGTCGAAGACATCTACGTCGTTGTCCACGACGACCACGCGCTTCATGTAGAGGTCGGCGCCGAGCACCGAGAGGATCGCGTTCTTGGCCTGGCCCGGAACGCGCTGCTCGATCGAGACGAAGCAGGTGAACGGTCCCGGCACGCGCACGGCCTTGACGGACGGGACCATGGCACGGACGGCGCGGTAGAGGTTCGCCTCGATCGGGATCGTCGAGAGCAGCATGTGGTCGAGGTGCGCGACGGTGATGTCCTGGAACATCGCATCGCGGCGGTGAGTGATCGCCCTGACCTTGACGACCTCGCGCTGGCGCTCGCCCAGGCTGTAGCCCGTGAACTCGCCGAAGGGCCCTTCGGGGGTGCGCTCGCGCGGCAGGATCTCGGCCTCGAGGACCATCTCGGCGTGCGCGGGCACCAGCAGGTCGGACGTCTCGCACTTCACCAGCTCGAGCGGCTCCCCGAGGAGGGCGCCCATGATCCCGCGCTCGTCCTCGTCGATCGAGCCGATGGCCAGCGCGCCGAGCGCAATGGCGGGATGCACGCCGATCACGAGCGCCAGCGGGAGAGGCTCGCCCCGCGACTCGGCGATCCGGTGAAACTCCCAGAGGTGCTTGCCCGTCGTGAGGTGGATGGACGTCGTGTCGCGCCCCTTGATCATGAGGCGGTTGTAGGCGCAGTTCCAGACCTCCGCCGTCGGGTCCTTCGCGAACGAGATCGCGGCCGTGAGGTACGGCCCGGCGTCGCCTTCGTGGTGGACGATCTGGGGGAGGTCGTAGAGGTTCACCCTGTCGCCCGTGAGCACGACCTCCTTCACGGGCCCGGTCTTGACGACTTTCGGTGGGATCGGCTTCTCCATGGCGCGCAGGTAGGCGCGCTGCGTCTCCTCCGGCGCCGCGTTCATCGCCGCGGCGAGCCGCCGCCGGCTCGCGTGGAGGTTGGTCAGCACCGGGAACTTCGTGCCCTTGACGTTCTCGAAGAGGAGGACCGGGCGGCGCCTGGCCTCGCGCTCGAGCTTGACGACGAGCGCCGTGATCTCGTAAGCCGGGTCCACCGGCTTCGAGATGATCTGAAAATCCTCGGGCTTCCTCCGCTTGATGAGGTCGAGAAAGCTTCTCAGGTCCTGGGCCATGTTCGATTTCCCGGTCGCGGCCTCAGCGATCGCCGACGACCCTCAGGCCGCATGCTCTCGCAGCAGTTCCCAGGGCGACGTCGTGGGTGGCCATGACGAGACCGGTTCCGATGTGCTCGCTCCAGAGGAGCGCGGTGGCGAGATGGATGGCGTCGAGGGTCCCGAGCTCCGTCGGCAACGGCTGCGCCGCCCGGGCGAGCACCGGCGCGGTGATCTCGACGAGCTCCATGCTCTCCAGCAGCCGGAACACCGCCGCGCGCCGTCGGGAGAGATCCCGGTCCGAGCGGTTCGC
>JBBTPF010000201.1:0-4209 GCA_038066295.1 Candidatus Methylomirabilota bacterium
GGATCGGGTGGGGGCCGCCGAGGATCAGCCAGTCGAAATAGTGGAGCGTGATCGGCGCGTGGGAGGCCTCGCGGTAGAAGAACTGGCAGGCCGTCGTGTCCCGTTCCCCGTACTTGAGCGCGTAGACGTCGTACATGGGTTCACCTCGCTGGCGCCGCAGTGTACTCCAGAATGACCGGAGCGAGGAAGACGACAGCGCGGTGCACTTCGGTATAGTGTCGCCATGGCCGACGACAGGGACCTCCGCCTCCTGCTCGACCGCACCGCGGTCGTGGACGTGGTCGTCGGGATCGCGAATGCGCTGGACGCGAAAGACTGGGCGAGGCTCAGGTCGCTCGTGAACGATCCGTGGAGCCGGAGCCGACGGGAGGGTGCGAGAGGGGTCGCGGGAACCCGTTCCCTCCCACGGGAAACGGACCGAGCGCACCGGGACGGAGCCCAGCCGCGACGGGGCAGCGGACGCGTGCCGCGTGGTCCCGCGACCCCTCTCGCACCCGCCCGTCGGCTCCGGCTCCGCGGACGGCACCCCAGGCACCGCCGCCACACGCAACGATCGTTCGTGAATAACGGAGGCTAGGCAGCCGCGATGGCCTCGAGAACCTCGTCGGGAATGTCGTAGTTCGCGTACACGGATTGAACGTCGTCCAGCTCCTCCAGCGCCTCGATCAGGCGCAGCACGCTGGCCGCGTCCTTGCTCTCGACCTTCACCGTGGATTTCGGCACGAACGTCACCTGGGCCTCGAGCACGGGCCCGCCCGCCTTCGCCAGCGCCTCGCGCACCGCATCCATTTCAGCAGGGGTGGTCGTGATCTCGAAAGCTTTTTCGGCGCGGCGCATGTCGGTGGCGCCCGCGTCGAGGGCCTTCGCGAGGAGGTCGTCCTCGCCGATCCTCTCGGCGTCCACCTGGATCACGCCCTTGCGCTCGAACATCCAGGCCACCGCGCCGGCGGAGCCCGTGTGGCCGCCGTGCTTCTCGAAGACGTGCCGGATCTCGGGGCCGGTGCGGTTCCGGTTGTCCGTGAGGACCTGGACGAGCACGGCGACGCCGCCCGGCGCGTACCCCTCGTAGGTGATCTCCTCGTACGACTCGCCCGGCAGCTCGCCCGTGCCCTTCTGGATCGCCCGCTTGATGTTCTCCTGGGGCATGTTGGCTTCTCGCGCGGACTCGATCGCGGCCTTCAGGCGCATGTTCGCCTTGGAGTCGCCGCCGCCGTTCTTCGCGGCGACCGTGATCTCGCGGAGGATCTTGGAGAAGACTTTCCCCCGCTGGACGTCCGCCTTGCCCTTCTTCCGCTTGATCTGCGACCACCGGGAATGCCCTGACATCGCCCTACCCTCTTTCGTTGGAGAGTGCCGCCTTGAGCCGTTTCACGCGCTCGAGCCGGAGCCCGCGTCGCGCCATCGCCTCGTCCCAGCGCCGGCGCTCCCCCGGCGTGGCCGGCGTGAACGGGGGGCACGGCCGCGGCTTGAGGTCCAGCCCCAGGTGCACGAACGTGAGGAACGCGGTGCACGCGTGGCGCGCCTCGCCGGACCACGGTACCTCAGCCAGGACCTTCACGCCAACCTCGAGCGACGCGGTGCCGACGTAGTTGATCCCCGCCTTGAGCGTGACGACCTCGTGGGTGGAGATCGGCGAGTAGAAGTCCATCGCGTCCAGGCACACCGTCATCACCAGCCCCCGGCAGTACCGCATCGACAGGATCCCGCCCCCCTCGTCCACGGCCATGAGCATCTTGCCGACGAACATCGTGGTGCCGAAGAGCGCGTCTTCCGGCAGCACGCTCCGCGCGGACTCGAAGCGCCAGCGCACGTCCTCTCCGGGCTCGGTCGAGATGTCGGCGAGGCGCGCCTGCTTCTGGGCGAACCGCTGCAGGCGCTGTTCCCGCCGCTGCCGCGCGGCCTCCACCAGCCCCGCCTCCGCCGCGTCCTTCGGCTCGATCTTGTCGGCGACCGGCCGGGGCCGCACGTCGTCTCCCACCCTCACGAAGACGAGGTGCGAGTTGAGCGTGACCGCTCGGGCGCCGGTCTGGACGTCCTCCGCCCACACGCGGACGCCGACCTCGAGCGAGCTGGTGCCCACGTACTCGACCTGGGCGCGCAGGATCGCGATCTGGCCGACCCTGACCGGGTGGAGGAAGTCGATATCGTCCATCGCCCCGAGGACCACATGGCCGCGGGCGAGGCGCGAGGCCGCCAGGGTTCCCGCCTTGGTGATCCACTCCATCATCCGGCCGCCGTGGATCTGCCCCGGGGCGCCGGCGTGCTCGGGGAAGACCCATTCGACCATCTCGACGACGGTCTCGGCGATGGAGGGCATACGGGGACTGTACCACCGAAACTAGCGCGGTCCGCCCGGCGCCACCTCGAGCGTGACCGTGTCGAGGCGGTGGAACCCCGTCGGGTGCAGGCGCAGGCCCCGCACGTCCGCCCGGACCAGCGCCCAGTGCAGGCGCACGTAGATCGGGATCCACGGCAGCTCCTCGGCCAGCACGGCCTGGGCGCGGCGGTAGAGCCGCTGGCGCTCGGGACGGAACGCGAGCTGGCTCGCGCGGATCAGCACGTCGTCGAGCTTTCCGTTCCGGTAGAAGGAGAAGTTCAGCGCGCGGGGCCCCTTCATCGCCGCCTCGCTCGTCGAGAGCGGGAAGAGGAACAGGTGCGGATCCCCCCCGACGACCGGCGCCTCGACGAGCGCCAGGTCGTGCTCGCCCTTCTGGGCCGCCGCCCGCGCGACGTCGGCCGCCTCGACCCTCACCTCCACCGGGATCTCCGCCGCGCCGAGCACCAGCTCGAGCACCTCCGCGAGCTTCGGCAGGTCCACGGGCGCCGTCTCCGCCAGCACGAGCAGCGTGGCTCTGAACCCGTTGGGCCAGCCGCCGCCCGCGGCGAGGAGCATCTTCACCGTCTCGGGGCTTCCGCCGAGGATCGGCGAGCCCTCGCGCCGCGCCCACACGCCCGGAGGCAGGAAGGACTGGACCGGCACGGCCGCGCGCTCGAGCTCCACGCCGATGACGGCCGGGTCGAGCGCGGCGGCGACGGCCTGGCGGACCTTCTTGCGCGAGAAGGGCTCCTTCTCGGTCTGGAACGCGAGGTAGCCGACGCGGAGCCCTGGGACGGAGAGCGCGCCCTCCACGCGCCGCGGGGGCGCCGCGGGGAACCAGATGTCGAGCGTCTTCGCGTCGAGTTCCGCCTCCGCCTCGTCGTCGGTCGCGACATCGAGGAGGACGAGGCGCTCGGACTTCTGGGGCCCGGCCCAGTGGCCCGGCACCGCCTCGAGCGCCAGGCGCCCGGCCGTGGCGTCCACGACGCGGTAGGGCCCGGTGCCGATCGGCCGCGCGGGATCCGAGCCCCGTGCGAGGCCGAGCGCCGGATGGGCGAGCGCCGTGAGGAGCGGCGCGTAGGGCTGGACGAGCACGATCTGGATCGTCCGCGCATCGGGCGCCCGCACTTCCTTCACCACGCCCGGCGTCCCGCGGAAGAGTGATGCCCACGCGGGCGGCGGGCCCGCCTCGGCGCGCATCAGGCGCTCGAAGCTCGCGGCCGCCTCCGGCGCGGTGAGCGGGGCGCCGTCGTGGAACTTCACGCCATCCCGCAGGGTGAACGACCAGACGAGGCCGTCGCGCGAGACGTTCCAGCGCGTGGCGAGGGCCGGCTCGACGTCGGTGGTGCCCTCGCGGTAGGCGACGAGGGTGTCGAACACCTGGCGCAGGACGAGCGGGATCGCGCCCTCGATCGCCATCGCGGGATCGAGAACAGCGGGGAGCCCCGGGATGCCGATGCGGACTTCTCGCCTGATTCCCGGCGGCACGTTCGCCTGGAGTCCCTGGGCAAAGACTTCCGGAGCGCACGCCAGAACGAGCGCGACGAGAAGAGCGGCGCGCCGAGGGACCGGCCCGAGCATCGGGCTCTTTATACGTGGAACCCCGCCTGCGCGCCACCCGTTTCCCGGACAGATCCGGCTCCTCGGGGCGGTACGGAACTTGCTCTGGAACGGGGTACCGGGCCCCCGAGGGCGGCGGCGTGGACACGGATTGAGCGCGGAGGGGAAAAGCGCAAGAAATTCAACGTTTCAACGGCCGGTAAGGAACCGGCCATCCTTGACTTTCTTTTTTCCAGCCGCCTATACTCGGTCGATGCTCGAGTGGGAGCGGCGCACAGGAGGTCAAGCGAGAAGGGATGGGCTATGAAGGAGTTCGATAAGAAGGCTAGCCC
>JBBTPF010000202.1:0-2319 GCA_038066295.1 Candidatus Methylomirabilota bacterium
CGCTCGACGGCGCCGAACGCCGCGAGCGCCGCCGCGCCGGCCGCGAGCGGAGCCAGCACGCCGGCGCCGGACCACGCCCCCGCGCGGCCTGCCTCGACGAGCGCCAGCATGACGAGCGCGATCCCCGTCGTGAAGCACGCCGCGCCCGCCCAGTCGATGGTCGGCCGCCGCGCGGGGCGTGCCTCGCCCCGGAGGGCGGTCGCGACGAGCGCCATCGCGACGGCTCCGAACGGCACGTTCATGTAGAAGACCGAGCGCCAGGAGACGTGGTCGGTCAACAGGCCGCCCAGCGGGGGGCCGACCATCGAGGCGACGCCCCACACGCCGGAGAGATAGCCCTGCAGCCGCGCGCGGCGCTCGAGGCCGAAGATCTCGCCGATGATCGTGTAGCCGAGCGTCATCAAGGAGCCCGCGCCGAGCCCCTGAACCATGCGGAACGCGATGAGCTGGGCCATGTCCTGCGAGGTACCGGACAGCGCCGAGCCGACGAGGAAGGTGGCGAGTCCGGCGAGGTAGACCGGGCGCCGCCCGTAGAGATCGGAGAACCGGCCCCAGAGCGGCATGGAGACCGTCTGGGTCAGCAGGTAGCCGGAGAAGACCCACGAGTAGAAGCGGATGCCACCCAGGCTCGCGACGACCGTCGGCATCGCCAGGGCGACGACGGTGGACTCGATCGCCGCCAGGAAGATGGCGAGCATGACCGCGAGCAGGACGCGCCGCTTGCGCGCCTCATCCATCATCAGTGGCCGCCGGTGCAGCCGGCGCAGCGGCAGAGCCCGCGCAGCGCCGGGTACGGGTAGAGGCTCGCGTGGCCGTCGGCCCACGTCACGGCGAGCCCCGCGGCCGCTTTCTTGATGGCTCGCGGCCACGCCATCGGCGGCGCGAGCGTCTCGAGGGCGGCGCACTGGCCGCACGGGCAGTCGCGGCGCAGGCGCTCGAACGGATAGATCGAGCCGTGGTTGTCGGCCCAGTCGACGCCGAGGGCGTAGCGGCCGACGAGGTGCACGTCCTTCGGGACGTTCGGGTCGGGCTGGCCGAGAATGCGGAGGCCGACCGACTTGTTCATGCGCCGCCGCCCGCCTTCCGCTGTTCCAGGCGCATCCCGGCGAGGAGGTAGTGGACCGCGACGTTCTGGTATTCGACCCACGCCCGCGCCCGGCGGCGGATCGCCGCTTCGCTCAGCGAGCGCCCGCGCCCGTAGTAGCGGTCGAACGCCTTGCGGACCGCGAGGTCGCCGGCGGGGCACACGTCGCCGCGCCCGAGGCAGCGCGCGAGGAACCAGTCGGCGGTCCAGCGGCCGAGCCCGCGCGGCCGCGTGAGCCGCGCGACGACCTCCTCGTTCGGCGCCGCGGCCAGCGCGCCGAGGTCGAGCTCGCCCGCGACGACGGCGCGCGCGAGGTCGCGGATGTACTCGCCCTTGCGGCGCGAGTACTTCATCGCGCGGAGGTCTCGCACGCGCGCGCGCGCAAGGGTCGCGACGTCCGGGAACGCCCAGACGGTGTGGCGCCCGAGCGCGACGGGCGTGCCGTAGCGGCGCACGAGCCTCGCGCGGCACGCGAACGCGAACGCGAGGTTCACCTGCTGCGCGGTGATCGAGCCGACGAGCATCTCGAGCGGCGACGGCGCCAGCGTCGGCCGGAGCCCGTAGAGCGGCTCGACGAGCGGAGCGAGCACCGGGTCGCCCTTCGCCATCCGGTAGAAGCCGCCGAGATCGAAGTCGAGGCCGAAGAGCCGGCGGACCTCCGCGGTGACCGCGTCCCCGATCGCCGCGTCACGGGGGCCAGGCACGCGCACCGCGATCCGCGGCTCGTCCACGGTGCCGCCGCAGCGGACCTCGTACGGGACGAGCCGGGCCCCGCACCGCAGCACGCGCAGGAGCGCCGTGCCCGCGAGGCGGTTCGCGGGATCTTCTCCCCACAGATGGTAGCGCGCGAGCGTCGCGCCGGCATCGAGCGGGCCGTCGGGAGCGAGAAGGACGTTCATCGGCTGGTCACGCGGGCCTCAAGTGTACCAGAGTTGCCGAGCCCCTCAGGCTCGGCTAGGCTTGCGCCCATGAGCCACGTCCTCGAGCGCGACGTCGACGCGGTCCGCATCCTCACGCTCAACCGCCCCGAGACGCTGAACGCCCTCACGCTGGAGGGCGCGCGCGAGCTCGGCGAGCGTCTCGAGGCCGCGGCGGCTGACGGCACCGTGCGCGCCATCGTCCTCACCGGCGCCGGCAACGCGTTCTCCGCCGGGGGCGACACGACCTTCCTGCTCGAGATCCCGTCCATGCCGCCCGAGCGGCTGCGTGAGGTCGTCTACGCGACCTTCCAGCGG
>JBBTPF010000203.1:0-1409 GCA_038066295.1 Candidatus Methylomirabilota bacterium
CGCGGCGCGCACGTCGTCGTCGGTCACGCGCCCGCCGGGGCCGCTGCCGCGCGCCGCGCGCAGGTCCACGCCGAGCTCGCGCGCCAGCCGCCGCGTCGACGGCGTCGCCGGAACGGGCCCGGCGCTTGGGACGGCCGGTGGTGCGACGACGGTGGGGCGCTGAGGGGCGGCGGCGGCCGGCGCTACAAGAGCCGGAGCTCCAGCGCCCACATCGTCGAAGGTCACGAGCACCGCGCCGACCTTGACGGTCTGCCCCGGCTGCACGTGGATCTTGGCCACGCGGCCGCTCCTCGGTGACGGGATCTCGACCGTCGCCTTGTCGGTCTCGACCTCGAGGAGCGGCGCGTCCTCGGCGATCACGTCGCCCTCGGCGACGAGCACCTTGACGATCTCGGCCTCGGTCAGGCCTTCCCCGAGGTCGGGGAGCGCGAAGGGGCGGGGCATCTTTCTACTCGCTCGCCTCGCCTGTGGCTGCGGCCCGCCCTGCCATCAGAACGCGAGGGTCTCGCGCGCCGCGGCGACCACGCGCGCGGCGTCGGGGACGTGCGCCTTCTCGCGCGCGAAGCCGACGAAGGAGACGTCGTTCGCGGTCACGCGGCGCACCGGCGCCTCGAGCGAGAGGAAGGCGCCTTCCATGATGCTGGCGGCGATCTCCGCGCCGGGGCCGAAGCTCCGCGGCGCCTCGTGGACGATCACCGCGCGACCGGTCTTCTCGACGTAGCGGACGATGGTCTCGCGGTCGAGCGGCGAGATGGTGAGCAGGTCGATCACCTCGGCCGCCGCGCCGTCCTCGGCCTGGAGCACATCCGCGGCCTCGCGGGCGACGCGCAGCATGGCGCCGTAGGCGATCAGCGTGATGTCGCCGCCTTCGCGCGCGACCTGGGCGCGGCCGATCGGGAACGTCTCGCTGGCGTCCGGGACCTCCTCCTTCGCCGCGTGGTAGAGCGCCTTCGACTCGAAGAAGATGACGGGGTCCGGGTCGCGGATGGCGCTCGCGAGGAGCGCGCGGGCGTTGCGGGGGCCGGACGGGATGACCATCTTCAAGCCTGGAATGTGGGCGTAGAACTGCTCCTCGGATTCTGTATGGTGCTCGAGGGCGCGGACGCCGCCGCCGTAGGGCATCCGGATCACCATCTGGCAGTGGAAGCGCCCCTGCGAGCGTGACCGGTAGCGCGCGGCGTGGTTCTCGATCTGGTGGAAGCACTGGAAGGCGAAGCCCGAGAACTGGATCTCGCAGATCGGCTTGAGCCCGTAGAGCGCCATGCCCACGGCCGTGCCGATGATCGCGGCCTCGGCGAGCGGGCTGTCGATCACGCGCTGCGAGCCGAACTTGCGCTGGAGGTCGTCGGTGACCCGGAAGACGCCGCCGTCCACGCCGACGTCCTCGCCGAGGATCAGCACGTCCGGGT
>JBBTPF010000204.1:0-11072 GCA_038066295.1 Candidatus Methylomirabilota bacterium
CACCGTGGACACGAAGGGCGGCGTCGTCGAGTGCCGGTGCCACGTGCTGAACGGCCGCGTGAACTTCGTGACGGTCGAGATGGGCCGCGTCACCTTCCGGGCGCCGGAGATCCCGATGACCGGCCCCGACCGCGACGTCGTCGGGGTGGAGCTCCAGCTCGCCGACGGCACGACCCTGACGGTGACCGCGCTGTCCGTCGGGAACCCGCACTGCGTGACGTTCGTCCCGCAGCTCGACGAGGCCGGGTGCCGCCGGCTCGGCCCGCTGATCGAGCACCACCCGGCGTTTCCCAATCGGACGAACGTCCAGTTCGCCCGCGTCCGCGCGCGCGACGCGGTGGACATCCTCATCTGGGAACGCGGCGCGGGCTACACGCTGGCGTCCGGATCGTCCTCCTGCGGCGCGGCCTCGGCGGCCGTGCGGAACGGCCTCTGCGACCACGGGCGCGTGCAGGTGCGGATGCCGGGCGGCGAGCTCGTGATCGAGGTGCGCCCCGACTGGTCGCTCCGCCTCGAAGGCCCGGTCGAAGCGGTCTACCGCGGGACGCTCTCCCCGGAGTTCGCCGCCTCGCTGTGAAGCGGATCTGTGTCTTCTGCGGCTCGTTGGAGGGCGCGCGCCCCGCCTACGCCGCGGCCGCACGGAACCTCGGTGAAGAGCTCGTCGCTCGGGGGCTCGGACTCGTCTATGGCGGCGGGTCGGTCGGCCTCATGGGCGTGCTCGCCGACGCGGTGCTGGCGGCGGGCGGCGAGGTGATCGGCGTGATCCCGGGGCCGCTCGCCTCGCGCGAGCTCGCCCACGCCGGGCTCACGGAGATGCACGTCGTGGGCTCGATGCACGAGCGCAAGGCCATGATGGCCGCCCTGTGCGACGGCTTCCTGGCACTGCCCGGCGGGCTCGGGACGTTCGAGGAGACGCTGGAGATCCTCACGTGGGCCCAGCTCGGGATCCACCGGAAGCCCGTGGGCGTGCTGAACGTCGAGGGCTACTGGGACGGGCTCCGGCGCCTGCTCGCCCACGCCGTCGGCGAGGGATTCGTGCGGCCCGAGTACGCGGCGCTCCTGCTCTTCGGCACCACCGCCGCCGAGATCCTCGACGGCGTTGCCGCCTGGCGGCCACCCCCGGTCGCGCGCGTGTGGCTCGATCCGAGCCAGACGTAGCGCGGCCGGTGCGTCGGGCCGGGCCGGAGCCGTGTCCTCCACACGGGCGTGGTACACTCCGGCCGCGGTGATTGCGTCGTGGTGTTGGGACCTCATCGAGCCGTACCTCACGCGGAACCTGCTCAATCGCGGCGTCGAGCGCCCGACGCGCCGCCAGCTCCTCGAAGAGTTCGCCCGCGTCTGGCCGGAATGCGGCGCGACCATCGGCGTCCAGGAGCCGTTCGCTGGCACGATCCGCTTCAAATGGCTCGTGCGGCTCGGCGCCCACGAGCTGGAGCCCTTCCTCGAGGATCCGGCGGGCTGGATCGGCGCGCGCTACGGGGGCGGGAAGTTCAAGATGAACCTGCACCACGGCATGCACTTCGTGAGCACGAAGAACTTCAAGCCCGAGGGCGAACCGCTCTGGAGAGACGCCGCAGAGCTCGCGCTCGAATAGCGAGGAGACAACGATGCCCAGCGAGGAGACGCGACGCGTCCTGAAGGTGTTCGGCGTGGCGGTGACGAACCTCGAGGATGCCCTGGACCGCAAGGCCCCGACGGACGAGATCATGAGGTGGGACCAGGAGGTCGCGGAGCGCACCCGCGAGACCTTCGCGCTCGTCGATCGCCTCCGGAGCCGCCGGATCGCGTGATGGTGGACGCCTCGGGCGTCGAGCTCCGCCTGGCGCGCCCGCCGCGCCGGATCGTCTCGCTGCTGCCGAGCGTGACCGAGACGCTCTGCGCCCTCGGCCTCGCTGACGCGCTGGTCGGCGTCACCGCCTACTGCGTCGAGCCGCGCGCGCTCGTCCGTGACACGTCCCGCGTCGGCGGCACGAAGGACCCGGACCTGGCCAGGATCCGCGGGCTGGCCCCGGACCTCGTCGTCGCGAACATGGAGGAGAACGAGCGCGCCCACGTCGAGGCGCTCCGGGAGTGGTCGATCCCCGTCTGGGTGACCTATCCGCGCGCCGTCTCCGAGGGCATCCGGATGATCCGGGACCTCGGCGAGATCACCGGGACCTCCGCGCGCGCCGCGTCCATCGCCGGCGAGCTCGAGGCGGTCCTGGCCGGAGTGAGCGCGGCCAGCGCGAGACGCCCGCCGCTCTCCATCTTCTACGCGATCTGGCGCGATCCGTACATGACGATCAACGCCGGCACCTACATCCACGACGTGCTCGCGGTCTGCGGGGGGCGGAACGTGTTCGCCGGGCGGCCGGAGCGCTATCCGGCGGTCACGCTCGACGAGGTCGCGGCGCAGCGGCCCGAGGTCATCCTGCTGCCGGACGAGCCGTACCGCTTCCGGCGCGCGCATCTCGAGGACTTCGCGCCCTTCCGCGACGTGCCGGCAGTGCGCGACGGGCGCGTCCACCTCGTGGACGGCAAGCTCTGCTCCTGGTACGGGCCGCGGATCGCCGAGGCCCTCAGCGCGGTGCCCGCGCTGCTCGCGGGCCCGGGCGTCAGCGCGCCGGCGGGGGCGTGAAGGGGCGCTCGCCGGTCACTCGCGCTTCTCGCGGACCGGCAGGATCCAGTCGAGCCAGGGCGCCGCGGCGGCGAGGAACAGGCCGGGGATCGCGACGCCCGCGATGAGGCCGAGGATGGAAAGGAACACGATCGAGACGGCCGCGATGGAGAGATCGAGCAGCGGTGCCATGGAGCCTCCCGCTAGGATGCGTCGCTCACTTCGAGGACCATCTCGATCTCGACGGGAATGCCCATCGGAAGCTCGGCCATGCCGACGGCGGAGCGCGCGTGCTTGCCGACGGCCTCGCCGAAGATCTCGACCATGAGGTCGGAAAAGCCGTTGATCACCTTGGGCTGGTCCCCGAACCCGTCGGCCGAGTTGACCATCCCCAGAACTTTCACCACGCGCCGGACCTTGTCGAGGCTCCCGAGGTGCGCCCGGGTGGTCGCGAGGAGGGAGAGCCCGACCTCGCGGGCCACCTGGTAGCCCTGCTCGACGGTCAGGTCCCGGCCCACCTTGCCCCGCGCGGAGGGTTTGCCGTCGGTCCGGAGCGGCCCGTGCCCCGAGAGGAAGAGCAGGTTGCCGACGCGAACCGCGCCGACGTAGTTCGCCACCGGCGTCGCCGGCTGCGGCAGCGTGATGTTCTTCTCCTTGAGTCGCGCCTCTGCGCCCATGCGAAGCCGTCCTCCTCGGGAATGAATGACAGCAGCCGCGTCATCGTGGCACACTGCGTTGTGCCCGTCAAACCGACGCCGGCTGTGCCGGCACCCGCCGCGACGCTCGTGCTCCTGCGCGACCGCCCCGTGGGGCCGTTCGAGGTGCTGCTGATCCGGCGCCACGCCGCCTCCAAGTTCGCGGCCGGCGACTTCGTCTTCCCGGGCGGGAAGATCGAGGCCGACGACAACCCCGACGACGCGGCGGCGTGGTGCCGCGACCTGGACCCCGCCGAGGCGGCGCGCGTCCTCGGGCTGGCCGACGCGCCGCAGGCGGCGCTTGGCTCCTGGATCGGCGCGATCCGCGAGACGTTCGAGGAGGCCGGCGTGCTGCTCGCCTACGGCCCCGACGGCGGGCCCGCGCGCGTCGGCGATGCGCGCTTCGCGGCGTACCGGCGCGCCTGCCACGCGGACAACCGGGCCTTCTGGGACATGATCCGCGGCGAGGGCTTCATGCTGGCGACCGACCACCTCGTCTACTTCGCCCACTGGATCACGCCAGAAGTGAACCCGCTCCGCTTCGACACACGCTTCTTCGCGGCCGAGATGCCGTCGGCTCAGGCGGCGGCGGCGGACGAGCGTGAGATCACCGAGGTGCGGTGGCTCACGGTGCGCGAGGCGTTCGACGCCACCGCGCGCGGCGAGCTCCCGCTCCGGCCGCCGACCATGAAGAACCTGGCGCTCTTCGACGGCGCCGTGACGGCGGCGGAGGCGCTCGGGCGGCTGCGCGGGCGGCGCGTGCAGACGATCATGCCGCGAGTGATCGGGGAAGGGGCCTCCCGGCGGGTGCTGATGCCCGGAGATCCGGGCTACGCCTAGGCGCGGCCGACGAGCGGGCCGAAGCGGCGCACGAACTCGGCCTCGCTCAGGTTGCCCGCCTTCGCGAGCGCCGCGCGCGTCTCCGTGCCGTCGAAGTCCTCCGGCTTGAGGCGCACCATGTACGCCCAGAGCGTCTGGTACATCTCCGACTCCACGTCCGCGTAGCGCACGCGGACCTTGCCCGTCCTCGGATCGAGCATGAGGCCGAAGGGCACGGGGACGAGCCGGCCGGCCTGGATGGTGACCATCGCGTTGCTCCCGCCCTCGAGGAGGAAGCGCGTGGCCCAGTAGCCGAGGCTCCGGCAGTACTGGATGTCGTGCGCGCCGGGCGGCGCGCAGCGGAGCTCGTAGCCGAGATCCTTCGCGACGATCGTCACGCCGATCTCGCGCCGCTTCAGACTGGCGGCGACGCGGTCCTTGAGCACGCGCCCGAGATCGAGCTCGGCCAGCCTCACGTTACCGTACGCATCCCGCTCGACCGGGCCCAGAGTGTCCGGGTCGAGCTTCTCCGCGAGCCCCTCCGAGAGGAGCGCGACGCCCTGCTCGCGCCCCTGCATTCGCCGCTTGATGATGGCGCCTTCGAGGATGTCGGCGATCCGGTCGAGGCTGACCTTGGACTCGGGGAACTCCTCGGCGATCACGGTGAGGGTGGCGCCCGCCGCGCCGCCGATGCCGAGGGCGAGGTGGCCGGCGCGCCGGCCCATCACGGTGACGAAGAACCAGCGCTCCGTCGTGGCGGCGTCCTGCATCAGGTTGCGCACGAGGTCCTTGCCGAGGTTGCAGGCGGTCGTGAAGCCGAAGGTCACGATGTCGCTCGGCAGCGGGAGGTCGTTGTCGATGGTCTTCGGCACGTGCGCGACCGTGAGGCTCGGCAGCGCCTTGGCGACGCGCGAGGCGGAGTAGGCGGTGTCGTCGCCGCCGATCGTGATGAGGTGATCCACGCCGAGCCGCTCGAGCGTCTCGGCGACGCGGGCGGGGCCGTCGGGGGTGGCGGACGGGTTGATCCGCGAGGTGCGAATGACCGAGCCGCCGTCGAAGTGGATGCGCGTCAGCTCGTTGATCGTGAGCTCGGTGACGTGGCCGGTGTCGCCCTCGACCAGCCACTTGAATCCGTCGTAGCAGCCGAGCACGCGGGCGCCGTGGTTGCGAGCCTCGATGGTCGCCGCCGCGATGACCGCGTTGATCCCGGGGGCCGGGCCCCCGCCGACGAGGATCGCCAGGGTCTTCACGGCTTGATTCACCTGGAGGCGCCCTGCCCGGGCTTGGCGGCGTTGACGAGGACGGCCATGTTCCCGTAGGGGTGCGTGTTCTCCAGCATGAGCTGGTGGCACGAGGGAATGTCGTCGAAGGCGTAGGTACGCGAGAGGCACGGGTCCACCTTGCCCTCCGCCACGAGCTTCGTGACGGCCGCCGCCTGGTGGTCGTTGGAGAGGTGGCTGCCCTGGAACCGCTTCTGGCGCATCCAGTGATAGCGCAGGTCCATCGTCGCGTTGTAGCCGGTGGTGCCCGCGCAGATGACGACCATGCCGCCCGTCGCGCACGCGAACACCGACGTCGGTAGTGTCGCCTCGCCCGGATGCTCGAAGACGATCTTCGGGCTGACCCGCTCGCCCAGCGCGTCCCAGATCGCCTTGCCGAACGCGCGCGCGCCTTTGGCCCACTCGCCGTAGACCTTCGGGTCCTTCGTGTCGGGCATCACGCCCCAGTGCGAGAACTGGCTGCGATTGATGACGCCGCCGGCGCCGTGGTCGAGGCAGAACTTCTTCTTCGCGTCATCGGAGACGACGGCGATCGCCCGGCCCCCCCGCGCGCGCGGGATCTCCAGCGCCATGCTCCCGAGGCCCCCCGCCGCTCCCCACACGAGCACGACGTCGCCGGGCTCGACGACGTGAGGCGGCCAGCCCATGAGCATCCGGTAGGCAGTGGACGCGCAGAGGAGGAAGCACCCTGCCTCTTCCCAGGTGAGGCGCGTCGGCTTCGGCACGCACTGATGCGCCTGGGCGCGGGCGAGCTGGCAGTAGCTCCCGTAGTTCGTCTGATAGCCCCAGATGCGCGTGCTCTCCGCCAGCATCGGGTCCTTGCCGGAGAGGACCCAGGGGTCGTCGGGGCGCCACCAGCCGCTGTGGACGATCACCTCGTCGCCGACCTTGACGTTCGTCACGTCGCGGCCGACGGCCCACACGATGCCCGAGCAGTCGCTCCCGCCGGCGTGGAAGTCCTCGGGCTCGCCCGCCCTCTGGCGCTCGGCGATCACGTCGAGGGGCGTGCCGAGCGCGGCCCAGACGTTGTTGTAATTGATGCCCGATGCCATCACGTAGATCAGCACCTCGTCGGCGCCAATGGCGGGTGTCGGGATGACCTCCCGCTTCCAGGCCTCCCGCGGCTGGCCGAAGCGGTTCTGCCGCACGAGGAACGCGTGCATCCGCTTCGGCACCTCGCCGAGCGGCGGCTTCTCTCCGAGGTCGTACAGGTCTGCCATGTCGGGTCCTTTCAGATTCGCCGTCGGGGCGCCTGCGCCGGGCTCCGGCGCCCGCCGGTCGGGCTGTCTACCCGTTGAAGATGTTCATCGTTCGCCGTCGGGGCGCCTGCGCCGGGCTCCGGCGCCCGCCGGTCGGGCTGTCTACCCGTTGAATTCCTTTACCAGGCGGGGCAGGCGCGGGTCGGCGAGGCCGGGCTGCCAGGGCTGGTAGAGCGACGTGCGGTCGAGCAGCCCCGTGTAGCGCTCGCGGATCTTCTGGCCGATCGTCGCGTACGTCCCGGTGACCGCGAAGGCGTCCACCATCTCGTCGGTGATGAGATCGGCCATCCCCTTCCAGTCGCCCTCGACCGATTTCCGGTGGAGCGCCGGCGCGAGGTCCTGCCAGCCGTGAGCCGCGAGCACCGGCTCGTACGTGCGCGTCGAGGCGTAGAAGGCAACCTGCTGCTTCACCGACTGCCGGGTCAGCGCCATCTCCTGGTCCGTGTCACCGACGACGACGAACGTGGACGTGATGTAGGTGAAGGTTTCGCGCTTGCGGCCCGACGTCTTGAGCCCCTCGTTCACGGCGGGGTGGACGTACTCGCGCAGGTACTTCGGACTGTTGAACGGGTGGACGTGGAGGCCGTCGCAGACCTCGCCGGCGATCCGGCACATGTACTGATTCACGCCCGCGATGTAGACGGGGATCTTCGGGTGCTCGATCGGGCCCGGGTTGAAGAACGGCGTCATGAGATCGAAGCGGTAGAACTGGCCCTTGAAGTTGAGTTTGGTCCCGTTCTGCCAGCAGTCCCAGATCGTGCGGAGCGCGAGCACGATCTCGCGCATCTTCGGCCCGGGCGACTCGAACTTCACCGAGAAGCGCCGCTCGTTGTGGCCCTTCACCTGGGTGCCGAGCCCGAGGATGAAGCGGCCGTCGGAGGCCTTCTGCAGGTCCCACGCGAGTTGGGCGAGGACCATCGGGCTCCGCGGGAACGCGACGGCGATCGCCGTGCCGAGCTTGATCTTCGAGGTGACCGAGGCCGCGACGGCGAGAGGAAGGAACGGGTCGTGCTGGGTCTCGGACGACCAGAGGCAGTCGTAGCCCATGGCTTCGACCCTGCGGGCGTAGTCCGGAATGGTCTTCAGATCATGCGTGAGCATGCCGACGTCGAGCTTCACGGGCCGTCTCCTTTGCGATGGGTACGCCCGAGCATACTCGACGGGCTTTCGCGGGTCCAGAGTGCCCCCGATCCCCGGGCGTCCCCTTAGCGACGGCGCCTGAGGAGCATGACGAAGATCATGGCGTGCGTCACGAGGAGGGCCGGCACCACGAACGTCGGAACGTAGTACGCGCTCCCGAGCTGGACCTGGAGCTGCGCGCCCCGGTAGAGCGCGTGGAGCAGGTCGAGCGTGCCGACGACGTTGAAGAGCCAGGTCAGGGCGAGCGCCGGACGCCACCCGGCCCGGAGCGCGACGATCGCCAGCAGCGCGAGTAGCGCCGCGAGAAGGTCGCCGTACGCGGCGGGGACCGCGAACGCCGGGGGCAGCGACGGACCGACGACCGTGGGCACGAGGAACACCATGCCCAGGTGGCGGAAGGCGTGGAGGAAGAGCAGTGGCGACAGCGCGGTGGGGAGCGGGAGCGCCGCCAGGCGCGGCGCCACGTACCAGCGCGCGAGGAGTCCGTAGACGAGCAGGCTGAGCAGCATCTGGAGCCCGAAGATCTGAAAGGTGCTCATGAGACCTCCTTGTCGAGAGCCGCGACGCGCGCTCAGGCGAAGTCGCGGAGCGCCTGCTGGCAGGACCGCGTGGAGCGTCTCGAAGCAATCGATCCCGCCGAGGTGGTCCGTCAGGAGCAACGCCTTCGTGTCGGGGAGGCGCCGATCGCGTCGGCAAACGGGTTGGCCGCCATCGCGCGCTACTCGAGGCGGAAGAGGGCCGCTGCGTTCTTGTACGCCACGCGCTCGGCGACGTCGGGCCTGAGCTCGCCGAGGACGCGCCGGGTCCACTTGAACAGGCGATCGAGGGTCGCCGGCTCGAAGAGCCGGGGCGCCCAGACGTCCACGCCCATCAGGAAACGGTCCGGCATCTTCTCGATGAGCGCCTTCCAGGACGGATCGAGGGGGCCCGTTTCCGAGGCCAGCGCGGGCTTCCGCTGGAAGTGCATGCCGGAGAGATCCACGAGGAGGTTCGGGTTCCCGGCCAGCAGGCGCTCGACGCGCGCCGGCGGGCCCTCGCCGGCGTGGGCGAGGACGAGTGTCGCCTTCCGGTGCGCCGCGAGCGCCCGCTCGAGCGCGGCGGCGGCAGCGTCGGTCAGCTCGTAGTGGATCACGATGGGCACGGCGCGCCTGGCCGCGACCTCGAGAATCTTGCCGAACGCCGGGTCGGTCGGGTCGCGCTCGATCGTGCGGCGCCCGACCTGGCGCAGGTGGGCCTCGCCGATGACGCGGGTGCGGGACTTCCCGAGCTCCGCCTCGACACGGGCCGCCGCGCCGTCGTCCGTCGGGTCGGGCAGCGGGAGCGCCGCGATCACCCGGTCCGGGTGCTTCCGGGCCGCGGCGCCGAGCCACGCCGCGTCCTCCTTCTGGACGCCACCGACGCCGAGCAGCACCACCCGGGCGACGTTGTGGCGCTTCATCGCCTCGACGTACGCGTCGATGGCTCCAGCGCTCGACACGTGCGCGTGCGCATCGATCAGGGGCCCCGCGTAGTCGGCGGCGCGCGCCGGCGCCGCCGCAAGGAGCGCGAGGAGGGCGGCGAGGAGGCTAGACGATCCCTTCACGCTTGAGCGTCTCGAGCTCGGCGTCGCCGATGCCGATCGACGCGTAGACCTCGCGGTTGTGGGCGCCGAGCGGGGGGCCCGTCCAGCGGATGGACGCCGGCGTCTCGGCGAGGCGCGGTGTCGGCGCCGTCATGCGCACGGCGCCGAGATCGGCGTCGGGGACGTCCGTCAGGATCCGGCGCGCGACGACGTGCGGGTCCTTGGTGATGTCGGCGATGTCGTAGACGGGCGAGGCGGTGAGATCCACCTGCTCGAAGAGCGCCTGCATCTCGTCGAGCATGCGCGCCCCGATCGCGCGCGAGAGCGCCTCGTCCACGAGGTCGTTGTGGGCGACCCGCGCGTCGTTGGTCGCGAAGCGCGGGTCGGCCAGCATGTCGCCGAGCCCGAAGGCGGTGAAGAGCGCCGTCGCCGAGGCGGGGGTCGAGGCGGAGAGCGCCACCCACTTGCCGTCGCGCGTCTGGTAGGTCCCGCGCGGGCTCGCGTTGTCCGACTGGTTGCCGTGGCGCGCGCGGATCTTGCCGTCGAGCGCGTACTCGGCAGCGGCCGGCCCGAGAACGGACAGGAGAGGCTCGTAGAGCGAGATGTCGATCACCTGGCCGCGTCCCGAGGTCCGGTCGCGATGACGGAGGGCGGCGAGCACCGCGGTGGCGCCGGCGAGCGCGGCGACCATGTCGGCCATGGGGAAGGAGGGGAGCGTGGGGGGCCGGTCGGCGGGGCCCGTCGCGGCGGCGAAGCCGCTCATCGCCTCGACCATCGTGCCGAACCCCGGGCGGTCGCGGTAGGGTCCGTCCTGCCCCCAGCCCGACACGCGCGCGAAGATCAGCCGCGGGTTCTCGGCGGAGAGCGCGTCCCAGCCGAGCCCCCACTTCTCGAACGTGCCGGGGACGAAGTTCTCGACGAGGATATCGGCATCGCGCACGAGCCGTCGCAACAGCGCTTGTCCCCGCGGCTGGGTCAGGTTCAGCGTGATGGAGCGCTTGCCGCGCGCGTAGACCTTCCACCAGAGCTCGCCGCGCTCGCGGAGCCAGGTCCTCAGCGGGTCGCCCCCGCGGGGGTTCTCGACCTTGATCACGTCAGCGCCGTGGTCGGCGAGGATCGTGGTGAGCACGCCGCCCGCGATGAGCCGCGAGCAGTCGATGACGCGAAGTCCGGCGAGGGCTCCGGTCATTTGTAGCGGGGTCCGCGAGGCCGGCTTGGGTCGTGGGTGGCCTGAGACAGGCGCGCGTCGCTCATTTGCGTCCGGACTTCTTGAAGTGCCGGGCGAGGGCCTCCATGACGCGGGCGAGCGCCTCCTTCTCGGTGCGCCCGGTCGCCGTGATGTTGTAGGCCACGGCGGTGGCGACCCACCCCTTCGCCTCGTTCTGGTAGACCTCGACCTCGAATTGCACGGGACGAAGCTTACCTCAGAACGAGTGGCTGGTGAGATTTGGGCAGGACGGGAAGGCCGGCAGCCTCGCCGGCGCCGCGCCCTTGCCGAAGACGAGCTGCCAGGCGCCGAGGGCCGCCACGTTGTCGGCGAAGAGCTGGCGGCCCGTGTTGGACGCTCCTCGAGCTCGAGCGAAGTCGCGCGGAAGGCTGTCGTTCCAGAGGAAGGTTGAGCCGCTCCTCGGCCTCCCCGAGCGACTCAGGGGCTGTGAACGTATCGGGGTCGCGGGGGGGCGGGGTCTCGGGCGACCCGTTCCTGCCGCGCGTCGGTGCGTC
>JBBTPF010000205.1:0-3359 GCA_038066295.1 Candidatus Methylomirabilota bacterium
AGCGGCGGAAGCGGATCGCGGTGAAGCCGTCGGTCCCGTGGCGGTGGGGCAGGCACCGGAGCGCGCCGTCGGCGTCGAGCGGCAGCGGGAACGCCGCCGGAGGGTCGCGCCGGAACTCGGGCCGCGCGGCCAGGAAAGGCGCGACGACCCCTTCGTTCTCCTCGGGCTCGAGGGAGCACGTGGCGTAGACGAGCCGCCCGCCCGGCTTCACCATCGTCGCCGCGGCGGCGAGGATCCCGCGCTGACGCTCGGCGCTGGCCGCCAGCTCGGCCGGCTCGCGCCGCCACTTCACGTCCGGGTTCCGTCTGAGCACGCCGAGGTTCGAGCACGGCGCGTCCACGAGGACGCCGTCGCAGGCCTCGCGGAACGCGGGGGCGAGCGCCGCGACCGCGCCGTCGAGCGGCTCGATGCTCCTGATCCCGAGGCGCGCCGCCGCCTCCCTGACGCGCGCCAGCCGCGCGGGCTGCGGGTCCAGGGCGAGCACCCGCCCGCGATCCTCCATGAGCTGGGCGAGGTGCGTGGTCTTGGTCCCCGGCGCGGCGCACACATCCGCGATCGTAGCGCCGGGCGCGGGAGCCAGCAGCCGCGCGACGAGCATCGAGGCCTCGTCCTGCACGGCGAAGAGCCCCTCGGCGAACGCCCGCCAGGACGCGGGCGCGCCGCCCGGACCGACGACGAGGCCCTCGGGCGCCCAGCGGGTCGGGCGTCCCGCAAGGCCTTCCTCGGTCGCGAGCCGCGCGGCCAGCGCCTCGCGCGTGACGCGCAGCGTGTTGGCGCGCAGCGTGAGCGGCGGCCGCTCGTTCAGCGCCCTCATGAGCGCCTCGGCGTCCTCCGGTCCGTAGCGGGCGATCCAGCGCGCCGCGAGCCACGTCGGGAACGAGCAGCGCGTCGCCAGCGCGTCGGTCGCATCCCGCGGCGGCGCGGGCTCGCGCTCGCGGGGGCCCCGGCGCGCGAAGGAGCGGAGCACCGCGTTCACAAACGCTTTGATCCCCGGCGTCGCCGGGGCCAGCGTGACGGCATCGTTCACCGCGGCGAACGGCGGCACGCGCTCGAGGAAGACGAGCTGGTACGCCGTCATCCGGAGGATCACCAGCACGCGCGCGTCGAGCGCGGGGAGCCGGCGCTTGGCGTGCGGCGCCAGGATCCAGTCGAGATAGCGCTGCCAGCGGAGCGTGCCGAAGACGAGCTCGGTGGCGAGCGCGCTGTCGCGGGGCGAGAGCGTCCGCGTGGCGAGCTCGGCCTCCAGCGCCAGGTCGGCGAAGGCCGCATCAGTGGCGACCCGCTCGAGCACGCGCGCCGCCGCCGCGCGCGCCGGCGCGGCGCGCCTCACGGCGTGGTGAAGCGCACGCCCGGGGCGAGCCGCGCGCCGCGGAGGTAGTCCGGCCACGGCATCGGGCGGCGGTTCTCGGGCTGGACCTCGATCGGGAGCAGTGCGCCCTCGCCCGTCGCGATCGCGAGGTCATTCGCCGCAGTCACGAGCGCGCCCGGCGGCGCCCCGGGCGGGCAGGGCACGGCGGCGGCGCGCCAGATCGTGAGCGTTCCCGCGGGCGCCGGCGTCGTCGCGCCGGGCCAGGGGTTGCAGCCGCGCGCCAGGTTCACGAGATCGCGCGCCGGTCGGGTCCAGTCGAGATGGCCGTCCTGCTTCTTGAGCCGGGGGGCGAGCGTCGCGTCCTCGTGGCGCTGGGGCGTCGGTGTGAGGCAGTCGAGCCGCTCGAGCGTCTCGACGAGCACCTGGGCGCCGAGGGCGGCGAGCCGCGCCGCCAGCTCGCCGGCCGTTTCCGCAGGCCCGATCGGCGTGGACGCCTGGAGCAGGAGCGGGCCCGTGTCCATGCCCTCGTCCATCTGAAACGTGGTGATGCCGGTCACCGTCTCGCCGCGGATCAGCGCCCACTGGATCGGCGCCGCGCCGCGGTAGCGGGGCAGGAGCGAGCCGTGGACGTTGATGGACCCGCGGCGGGGCGCCTCCAGGACCGCCCGCGGGAGGATCTGGCCGAACGCGACGACCACGCCCACCTCCGCGCCGAGATCGCGGAGGCGCCCGGGCCACTCCGGGTCCCGCAGCCGCGCTGGCTGGAGCACGGGGAGCCCGGCCGCGAGCGCGCGCATCTTGACGGGCGGCGGCGTGAGCCGCCGGCCCCGGTGGGCGGGACGATCGGGCTGGGTGACGACCGCCACGACCTCGTGGCGGGCGAGCAGCGCCTCGAAGGTCGGCAGGGCGAACTCGGGCGTGCCGTAGAAGAGGACGCTAAAGCGCGAAGGCGTGGTGGCGGGCGTCCTCGCGGAGACCGTCCTTCTTGATCTTCCGCTTGATGCGATCGCGGGTCACCGGATCGAGGCGGTCGATGAAGAGGACGCCGTCGAGGTGATCCATCTCGTGCTGGAGCACGCGGGCGCGGAGCGCGCGCGCGGTGATGGACACCGGCTCGCCGTGGGCGTCCCGGGCCTCGACCCTCACCCACGCGGCGCGCGTCACCGGCGCGAACACGCCGGGGATCGAGAGGCACCCCTCCTCGGCCGTGACCTGGCCGCCCTCCTCGACGATGACCGGGTTGACGAGCGCCTGCACGCCGCGCCCGTCCTCGGCGCTGACGACGATGAGGCGGAGGGGGACCCCGACCTGGGGCGCCGCCAGGCCGATGCCGACCTCGTCGTACATCGTGTCGGTCATGTCGGCGATGATGCGGTGGATCTCCGGCGTCACGTCCTCGAGGGGCGCCGCCTGCCGCCGGAGCGCGGGATCGCCGTATTTCCTCACCCTCAGGACGGCCATTCGACCGGATCCACCTCCACGTCCATGATACCGCGGCTCCGCGGCCGCGGACCCCGGAACTCCGCCAGCGCGGCCTCGAGCAGCCGCGGAAGGTCGTGGCCCCCCTTCACCACGACGCGATGGACGCGGTTTCGCCGGTCGGGCGCCGGAGGATAGACGGTGAGCGCCGGCGACGCGCTGAGCGCCGCGTGGACCCGGTCGGCCAGACGCCGCGCCTCGTCGCCCGCGCCGCCGCGCGCGCTGACGATCGCGAGCCGCCGGAACGGCGGGTAGCCCAGCTCGGCGCGGAACTTGAGCTCGTGCCGGTAGAAGCCCGCGAGGTCCTGGCGCACGACCGCGTCGTAGGCGTAGTGGGTCGGGTTCTGCGACTGGACGATCATCCGGCCGCCGGCGCCGACCCGCTCGGCCGCGGCCCAGAAGAACGCGAACGCGCGCTCGCCCGCGCGGAAGTCGGGCACGCGCAGGAACTGGTCGGGCGACACGAACGCCGCGAGGCCGAGCGCCGCGGGCCCGAAGAGCCTCAGCGCGCCGCGCGTGCCGATGACCACGTCCGCCGCCGCGGCCGCCGCGCGCTGAGCGAGGGCCCGCG
>JBBTPF010000206.1:0-11441 GCA_038066295.1 Candidatus Methylomirabilota bacterium
CGCGCTTCGCGACCCTCGACGACCCCGGCCGCGCGCGGCGCTACTGCCGCGAGGGAGGCGCGCCGATCGGCGTGAAGGCCGACGGGCTCGCCGGAGGCAAGGGCGCGATCGTCTGCCGCACGCTCGACGAGGCGGATGCCGCGGTCGCCGAGTGCATGGAGGTGAAGGCGTTCGGCGCCGCCGGGACCACGGTGGTGATCGAGGAGTTCCTCACGGGCGAGGAGGTCTCGTTCTTCGCGTTCTCGAACGGTCACGAGGCGCTCCCGCTCGCCGCCGCCCAGGACCACAAGACGGTCTTCGACGGCGACCGGGGGCCGAACACCGGCGGCATGGGCGCCCACTCACCCGTGGCGTCGTTCGACGCGGTCATGGAGCGTCGGGTCATGGAGACGATCGTCAGGCCGACGATCGCCGCGCTCGCGAAGGAGGGCGCGCCGTACCGCGGCGTCCTCTACGTCGGGCTCATGCTGACATCGGACGGGGCGAAGGTCATCGAGTTCAACTGCCGGTTCGGCGATCCCGAGTGCCAGGCGCTCATGGTCCGCTGGCCCGGCGACCTCGTGCCGCTGCTCCTCGCCGCGGCCCGCGGGGAGGCCTGGCCCGCGCTTCCCGCGTGGCCGAAGCCCGCGTCGGTCTGCGTGACGCTCGCCTCGGGGGGCTACCCCGGCAAGTACCGGACGGGACTGCCGATCGAAGGGATCGAGGCCGCCGAGGCGAAGCCGGGCGTTCAGGTCTTCCACGCGGGCACGGCCCTGCGCGACGGGAAGCTCGTGACGGCGGGCGGGCGCGTGCTGAGCGTGACGTCGCTCGCCGACGACCTGCCGGCCGCGATCCGGGCGGCGTACGACGCCGTGAGGGAGATCCGCTTCGAGGGAATGCACTACCGCACCGATATCGGAAGACGGAGGAAGCCGTGAAGGGACCGGTCCGCGTCGGCATCGTGCTCGGCAGCGATTCGGATCTCGAGGTCATGCTCGAAGCGGTCAACGTCCTCGACGCGCTCGAGGTCGGGAGCGAGATCGTCGTCGCCTCCGCCCACCGGACGCCCGCGCGCGCCCAGGAGTACGCGACCACCGCGCAGGCACGGGGCCTCGGCGTCCTGATCGCGGGTGCCGGCGGCGCGGCAGCGCTGCCCGGGTTCCTCGCGTCGCTCACGCCCCTGCCGGTGATCGGCGTGCCTATCGATGCCACCCCCCTGGGTGGCCTCGACGCGCTGCTGTCGATCGCCCAGATGCCGAAGGGGGTGCCCGTGGCCACGGTGGCGATTGGGGCCTGGGGAGCCGCCAACGCCGGCATTCTCGCCGCCCAGATCCTCGCGACGGCCGACCCCGCGCTCGGCGCGCGCCTGGCCGCCTACCGGAAAAAACTTGCCAGCGAAGTGGACGAGCGCGCCCGCCTCGTCGCCGAGAAGCTCAAGGGGCCCGGTGACTGAGACGCGGGTGGTCCGCGTCGATCCCGCGGCGCCCGAGGGCGCGGCGCTCGGCCACGCGGCGGCGGTCTTGAAGCACGGCGGAGTCGTCGCGTTCCCGACGGAGACCTTCTACGGGCTCGGCGCCGCGGCGCTCGACGGGAGGGCCGTCCGGCGGATCTTCGAGCTGAAGGGGAGGCCCGAGACGAAACCGTTGCTCGTCCTCGCCGATTCGATCGAGATGGCCGACACGATCGCGGAGCTCGGCGACCGCGCCCGCTCGCTGGCTGCGCGCCACTGGCCCGGCGCGCTCACGCTGGTCGTCCCCGCGCGCGCGCACGTCCCGAAGGACGTGACGGCGGGAACGGGAACGGTCGGCGTGCGCGTGTCGTCGCACCCCGTGGCGCAGGGGCTCGTCCGGGCCCTGGGCGGGCCGCTGACGGCGCCGAGCGCCAACCCGAGCGGCCTCGAGCCGGCGACGACCGCGGCCGGCGTGCTGGCCCACTTCCAGGGCGCGATCGAGATGATCCTCGACGGGGGCGCCGCCCCGGGCGGCGAGCCCTCCACCGTCCTCGACCTGACCGTCGAGCCTCCGCGGGTCCTCCGTCAGGGAGCCGTCAGCGTATGAGGGTCACGGGGGTCATCCAGGCGGGAGGGAAGAGCACGCGCATGGGCGGAAGCGCGAAGGCGCTGCTCGAGCTCGGCGGCCGGCGGATCGTCGAGCGCGTCGTGAATGCCGTCGCCCCGGCGGTGAGCGACCTCCTGATCGTCACCAACACCCCCGACCTCTACGCGTTCCTCGGGCTGCCGATGGTCGCCGACGTCTATCCCGACCGGGGCTCGCTCGGCGGCATCTACTCGGGCCTGAAGGCGGCCGCGGGCGACGCGGCGTTCACCGTCGCCTGCGACATGCCGTTCCTCCACCCGGAGGTGGTCCGCCTCGTGGTCGAGCGGGCGGGGTCGGGCGACGTGGTCATCCCGCGCGTCGGCGACCGGCTCGAGACGCTCCACGCCGCGTACGCGAAGAGCTGCCTGCCGCACATCGAGGAACGGCTCGTCGCCGGGCGGCTCAAGATCGTCGAGTTCTTCGAGCGCGTGAGGGTGGTGGAGATCCCCGAAGCCGAGATCGCGCGCCTGCGCGACCCCGCGATCGTCTTCATGAACGTCAACACGCCCGACGAGCTCGAGCACGCCAAGGTTCTTGCAGCGCACCTGTCTCAGCCCACCCACGGATGAAGCCGGCCTCGCGGACCCCGCTCCAATGGACGCTCAAGCCCGCGGTCATCGTCCACTACCACGAGGTCGGCCTCAAGCGGGGCAACCGCCCGCTCTTCCTCCGCCACCTCGCCCGGAACCTTGCGCGCGCCACCTCCGACCTCGGCCCGGTGCGTCTGCGCCAGCTCTCGGGCCGCATCCTGCTGGACCTCGACGACCACCCCGCGCCCGAGGCCGTGCGCGACCGCGCGCTCCGGGTGTGCGGCGTCGCGAGCGCCGCCCTCGCGTACCGCGTCGCGTCGAACCTCGACGCGATGAAGGCGGTCGTCGGCCGGCTGGTCGAGGGGCGGACCTTCGCGTCCTTCCGGATCACCGCGCGGCGCGCCTTCAAGACCTATCCGTTGACCAGCGTCGAGCTGAACCGCGCCCTCGGCGCGTTCGTTCTCGAGCGCGCCCCCGCCGCTCGGGTGGATCTCCACAACGCCGAGCTCGAGATCCACGTCGAGGTGATGCCGGCCGAGACCTTCGTCTACACGGACCCGCTTGCGGGGCCCGGCGGCCTCCCCGTCGGCACCGCCGGCACGGTCGCGGCGCTGCTCTCGGGCGGGATCGACTCCCCGGTGGCCGCGTGGCGGATGATGAAGCGCGGTTGCCGCGTCCTGTTCGTCCACTTCCACAGCGTGCCGTACCTGCCGGCGACCTCGCAGGCGAAGGCCCGGGCGCTGGTCGAGCGCCTCACCGCGTGGCAGTACGAGTCGCGCCTGCTGCTCGTGCCCTTCGGCGAGATCCAGCGCGAGGTCGTCCTGACGGTCCCGCCGCCGGCGCGGGTCGTCGTCTATCGCCGGCTGATGGTGCGCATCGCCGAAGCGCTCGGCCGCGAGCGCGGCGCGCTCGCGCTCGTCACGGGCGAGAGCCTCGGCCAGGTCGCGTCGCAGACGCTCGAGAACATCGCACGGATCAACGAGGCCGCGACGCTGCCGATCCTCCGGCCGCTCGTCGGCATGGACAAGCTCGAGATCACCGGGGAGGCCAGGCGGCTCGGCACCTACGAGATCTCGATCGAGCCTGACCAGGACTGCTGCACGCTCTTCACACCGAGGCATCCGGCGACCCGCATGTCCCCGGACGACGTCCGGGCGGCCGAGGCGCGCCTGGACATCCCGGGCCTCGTCGCGCAGGGGTGCGCCGGCGCTGCGGGGGAGGCCTTCGAGTTCCCGGCCGGCGCCCGCGCCGCGGTCGTCTGAGTGGGCGCCCGGCTCACGTTCCTCGGCGCCGCGGGCACGGTCACCGGCGCCAGGTTCCTCGTCGAGGCGGACGGCGCCGCGGTGCTCCTCGACTGCGGGATGTTCCAGGGCCTCCGCGAGCTGCGCGAGCGCAACTGGCAGGCGCCGCCGGTGGATGCGCGCGCGCTCGCCGCGGTCCTCCTCTCCCACGCGCACATCGACCATTCGGGCTACCTGCCGCGCCTCGTGCGCGACGGCTTCGCCGGCCCGATCTTCTGCTCGCCGGGAACGGCCGATCTCCTCCGGATCATGCTCCCCGACGCCGCGCGGCTCCAGGAAGAAGAGGCGGAGTACCGGAACCGCCGCGGGATCACCCGGCACCGGCCGGCGCTGCCGCTCTTCACCGCGGAGGACGCCGAGCGGACCCTCGGCCTCGTGCGTCCGGTGCCGTTCGAAGAGCGCTTCGTCCCGACCCCCGGTGTCGAGGCGTCGTTCAGGCAGTCGGGGCACATCCTGGGCGCGTCCATCGTCGCGGTCGCCGTGGCCGGGCGGCGGCTCGTGTACTCGGGCGATCTCGGCCGCTACGGCGTGCCGGTCATGAGGGATCCCGTCCCCGTGGACGGCGCCGACACGCTGCTCGTCGAGTCCACGTACGGCAACCGCCTCCATCCCGGGGACGACGGAACGCCGGTGATCGTCCGGGCGGTCGAGCGCGCCGTGGAGCGGCGCGGCTGGCTTCTCGTGCCCGCCTTCGCCATCGGCCGCACCCAGGACCTCCTCTACCTCCTGCGCTCGCTCGAGGAGGCGGGCCGCATCCCGCGGCTGCCCGTCTACCTCGACAGCCCGATGGGGATCGAGGCGACGGTGATCTACGCGCGCCACCCCGAGGAGCACGACTCGGACGCCGCGCGCGTGGAGGCCCGGGGCGGCCGGCCGTTCGCGCCCTCGCGGCTCTCCATCTCACCCACGACCGCGGAGTCCAAGCGCCTGAACGATCTGGAGGGGCCGGCGGTCGTCATCGCGGGGAGCGGGATGGCGACGGGCGGCCGGATCCTCCACCACCTGCGCCAGCGCCTCCCCGACGAGCGCACGTCGGTGCTCTTCGTCGGGTACCAGGCGGCCGGCACGCGGGGGCGCCTCCTCCGCGACGGCGCGAAGACCCTGCGCATCTTCGGCGAGGACGTGCCGGTTCGGGCGACAATCATGACGACGGATGCCCTCTCCGCCCACGCCGACCAGGCGGAGATCCTCCGCTGGCTCGGCGGCTTCAGGCGGCCCCCCGGCATGACGTACGCGGTCCACGGCGAGCCCGAGGCCGCGGCAGCGCTCCGCGACGCGATCGCGGAGACGCTCGGCTGGCGGTGCGCCGTCGCCCAGGACCACCAACGCGTGGAACTGTAGGCGGGGCGGAGCTCGAACCCCGATATGTTGGCTGCTTGACACGCCTGACCCCCTACCGATATGGTGAGCGCGTATGACGGCGATTGCCCTCGGCGCTGACCATGCCGGCTTCCCCCTCAAGGAGGACCTCAAGGCGTGGCTGATCGGCCGGGGATACGACGTCGTCGACTGCGGGACCCAGTCCACCGAGTCGGTGGACTACCCCGACTACGCCGCCGCCGTGGCCGGCACCGTGACCGCCGGCAAGGCCGGGCGCGGCGTGCTCGTGTGCGGCACCGGGATCGGCATGGCCATGGCCGCCAACAAGGTGCCGGGGATCCGCGCGGCCGCCTGCACCGACGCCTACACCGCCCGGCTCAGCCGCGAGCACAACGACGCCAACGTGCTCGCACTCGGTGCGCGGATCACCGCGTGCGACGCGGCGGTCGAGATCCTGCAGGCGTGGCTCGCGGCGGAGTTCGCAGGCGGCCGGCACGTCCGGCGCGTGGACAAGCTCGCCGCGATCGAGCGGGGGACCCCGGATGCTCAGGCTCGCTGACGTCGATCCCGACGTCGCCAAGGCGCTCCGCGAGGAGGCCGAGCGGCAGCACAGGAACCTCGAGCTGATCGCGTCCGAGAACTTCGTCTCCGAGGCGGTGCTCGAGGCCGCGGGCTCCGTGCTGACCAACAAGTACGCCGAAGGGTATCCCGGGCGGCGGTACTACGGCGGCTGCGAGATCGTGGACGTCGTCGAGGACCTCGCGATCGCGCGGGCGAAGGAGCTGTTCGGCGCCCCGCACGCCAACGTCCAGCCGCACTCGGGCGCCCAGGCGAACATGGCGGTGTACTTCACCCTGCTGAAGCCCGGCGACACCGTGCTGGGCCCGAACCTCTCGCACGGCGGCCATCTCACCGCCGGCAGCCCGGTGAACTACTCGGGGAAGTTCTACACGATCGTCGCCTACGGCGTTCGCAAGGACACCGAGCTGATCGACCTCGACCAGGTGCGCGACCTCGCCCGCCGGCACCGGCCGAAGCTCATCATCGCGGGCGGCTCCGCGTTTCCCCGCGCGATCGACTTCGCGCCGTTCGGCGAGATCGCGCGCGAGGTGGGCGCCCACCTCATGGCGGACATCGCCCACCCGGCGGGCCTCGTCGCGGCCGGGCTCCATCCGTCGCCCGTCGGCATCGCCGACTTCGTCACCACCACGACGCACAAGACCCTGCGCGGGCCGCGCGGCGGGATGGTCATGTGCGCCGCGCAGCACGCCCGGGCGCTCGACAAGACCGTGATGCCCGGGGTGCAGGGCGGGCCCCTCATGCACGTGATCGCCGCCAAGGCCGTCGCGTTCAGAGAGGCGCTGCAACCGGCCTGGCGCGACTACCAGCGGCAGATCGTGAAGAACGCGAAGGCGCTCGCCGAGGCGCTCCTGGCCCGCGGCTACCGGCTCGTGTCGGGCGGCACCGACACCCATCTCCTGCTGGTGGACCTGACGAGCCGCACCATCACCGGCAAGGACGCGCAGGAAGCGCTCGACCGCGCGTGGATCACCGTGAACAAGAACACGGTACCCTTCGAGACGAAGAGCCCGATGGTCACCAGCGGGGTCCGGCTCGGGACGCCCGCCGTCACCACGCGCGGGATGCGCGAGGCCGAGATGGTCGAGATCGCAGGCCTGATCGATCGCGTCCTGTCGAACCTCGGCTCCGCGTCGGTGGAGGCCCGGGTGCGCGACGAGGTGCAGGAGATGACGAACCGCTTCCCGCTGTATCCGGAGCGGAGGGCGTGAGAGAGGGGGGCGGCCGGTGAAATGCCCGTTTTGCGGCCACACGGAGGATCGGGTCGTCGACTCCCGGGTCGGGCGCGACGGCGAGTTCATCCGCCGCCGGCGCGAGTGCCTGAAGTGCCGCCGCCGCTACACGACGTACGAGTACGTCGAGGACGTGCTCCCGCACGTCGTCAAGCGCGACGGGCGCCGCGAGCCCTTCGACCGGCAGAAGCTCCGCAGCTCCATCCTGCGCGCCTGCGAGAAGCGGTCGGTGGGGGTGCAGGCGGTGGACGACGTCGTCGGGGCGATCGAGACGCAGCTCCACGAGCGCGCCGAGAAGGAGATCTCGAGCGAAGAGCTGGGCCGGATCGTGATGGAGCATCTCCAGCGGCTCGATCCCGTCGCCTACGTGCGCTTCGCCTCCGTGTACCGGAAGTTCAAGGACGTCGGCCAGTTCGTGGACGAGGTGAAGGGGCTCCAGCGGGACGACAAGGCCAAGCCCGTGACCCCGGCCAAGCCGAAGGTGGTCGCTAAGACGAAGTAGCTTGCACCGCTCGATGCCAACAGACGGTTCGGCCCTGCCGCGACGGGAGCACGACAGGGCCGAGCGCCTCATGGGCGCGCTTACTTCTTCTTCTTCTTCTTGGTCGCCTTCTTCTTCGCCACCGCTCCACCTCCTTCCCCGAACCGGTTTGACAGCTCCTGCTGGTCGGCATGCTAGAGACGGCTCCCGTGGGTGTCAAGAGGAAAATGCAATATATGGGGGGTCGGCCGGCTCCAGACGACCAGATGTGGGGGAGGGGGCCCGTGGATGGAGCGTGGGCGAGATCGTTACGGCCCGCACCCGCAGCCAACGCTGAGGAGATCTTGCCGATGACATGGGGCTAGGGGACTTCTCTGGGCTCCTGGACCGACGACGGCTTGCGGGCGTGCCGGCGCCGCACGAACTCCTCGTTGAGCGGCACGCCCTTCTTGCAGAGGGGGCACTGCGCCGGGTCGTACGTCGGGAAGTCGCGGCTCACGAGGCTGAACACCGGCCTGTCCGAGAGGTCGACCGACGTGCGCCGCCAGAGACACCCGATCCCCACCACCTGGGCCCCGAGCTGTTCGACGAGGTTGATCAGGAGGCTCAGCGTCGAGCCGGTGCTGACGAGGTCCTCGATCAGGAGGATTTTCGCGGCGGGCCGCACGAGTCGCTGGAACTCGACCGGCAGGCTCACGCGCCGCTTGCCACCCGCCAGACCCTTGGTGCCGTAGACGACGATCGGCCGCGAGGGGTGGGCGCGCGCCACGCAGTGGGAGAGGATCAGGGCCCCGGGGCCGGTGGACAGGACGATGTCCACCGGCCACTGGGCGAAGTGCTTGGCGATGACGGCGCCGAGCCCCTCGGTGAACGAGGGCTCGGTCGTCACGAGCGTCTTCTCGATGTACTCCGTCGTGTGCTGCCCCGACGGCAGGAGCACGTGGTCGTTGGCGTGGTAGGCGCCGGTCCGCTTCAGGATCTCGAGGTGAATCTTCTCGCGGACTTCGGCCTCCACGACGTTGGGATCTTTTCTGGGCGCGGCGCTCATCCGGGTCCTCCCCGGCGCATTATCGCATTTTAGCTGCTACACTGCGCGCATGCGCGTGCTCGCCGTGGAGACCTCGACGCTCGCGGGCGGCGCCGCGATCGTGGACGGCGACCGCGTCGTCGGGCAGTACCTCCTCGACGTCAGCGTCACCCACTCGGAGCGACTCATGGTCGCGATCGACCGGTTGCTCGGTGACGCGGGCTGGGCGCCGCGCGACCTCGAGGGGCTCGCCGTCGCGGTTGGGCCCGGGTCGTTCACGGGGCTCCGCATCGGCCTCAGCACGGTGAAGGGGCTCGCGCTCGCGCTCGGGATCCCGGTGGCGGCGGTCCCGACGCTCGACGCGATGGCCGCGACGCTCCCGTTCGCGGCGCTGCCCGTGTGCCCCGTCCTGGACGCGCGCAAGCACGAGGTCTACGCCTCGCTCTACCGGTGGGATGGAAGCGCGATGCGGCGGGAGTGGGAGTATCTCGCCGTGGCCCCGGACGAGCTCGCCCGGCGACTCGCCGAGCCCGTGATCCTCCTGGGCGACGCGGCGCCGACCATCCACGCGCCGCACGCGCGTCTCGCCCCGCCGACTCATCGCGCGCCCTCGCCCGCGTGCGTCGGTCTGCTGGGGCACGCCCGCCTCGGCGCCGGCGAGACCGTGGCGGCGGCCGACCTCGTGCCGATCTACCTCCGGCCCTCCGAGGCCGAGCTGAAGCGCCGTGCCGTCGCGGTCCGTTGACCGCATGCGCCCCGAGGACCTCGACGAGGTCCTCGCGATCGAGCGCGCGTCGTTCTCCATGCCCTGGTCGCGCGGCGCGTTCCTCTACGAGATGCAGCAGAACCGGGTCGCGCGCTGCTGGGTGATGCGCGAGGCGGGGCGCGCGCTCGGCTACCTCTGCCTCTGGGAGATCGCCGACGAGCTCCACATCACCAACGTCGCCGTCCACCCGACCTGGCGGCGGCAGGGCATCGGCCGCACCCTGCTCCAGGGGGTGCTCGACGACGCCAGGCAGCGGAAGCTCCGGCTGGTCGTCCTCGAGGTCCGCCCCAGCAACACCGAGGCCCGGACGCTCTACGAGGGCTTCGGCTTCCGCGTCATCGGCCGCCGTCGCGGCTACTACTATGACACCGGGGAGGACGCCCTGGTGATGGAGACCGATCTGCAGACCTCCGAGCCGGGAACCCGGGCGTAGCTCCGGCCGTTTGTGGTACAAGTCGGTTCTGGCGTCCACGGAAGCACGCTGCGCCATTCTTGACGGAGGAGGTCAACACATGCGGGCGATCCGACGGTTTTCGCTGGCGATGGTGATCGTTGCCCTCGCGGTCTTTCCGGCCGCGGCCGAGGTAATCCACTTCAAGCTGCTCCCCAACTACTCGCGCGCGACGTTCAAGACCGACGCCCCGCTCGAGACGATCGTGGGCAACGCCGTGGCGGCCGCGCTGACCGGGACCCTCACGCTGGATCCCGCCAAGCCCCGGGAAGCGAAGGGCGTCGTCACCGTGGACATGTCGAAGGTGAAGACCGGCGTCGACAAGCGCGACTCGGACATGCTCGACAAGACCTACCTCGACGTCGCGTCGAACGAGGCGAACAAGTTCGTCACGTTCGAGGTGAGGGGCGTGGAGATCGCGGGGCCGCTCGAGCCGGGCAAGGAGGTGCCCGCGAAGGTGCGGGGAGCCTTCATGGTCAAGCAGAAGCCCATCGAGGTCATGGGCGACGGGCGGGTGGTCTGGGTCAAGCTCACGCCCGAGCAGGTGGAGGGACAGAAGCGCTTCGGCTTCACCGGCGACAACATCAAGGTGCGGGCGCGCTTCGGCACCCTGTTCACCAACCACGGGATGCAGGTGCCCCAGCTCCTCTTCCTGAAGGTCTCGAACGAAATCGCGATCGAGACGGACCTGACGTTCGTCCGTCAGTAGCCTTCCGTGATCCAGCTCGCTGGTCCCGCGGGGTCCGCCCGAACCCCGAGAAGTCGGCCGCCAGGTCCGAGATCCGGCAGAAGTGACCGGAGTTCCAGGCGGCGGCGCAGTCTTTAGAAGCGCGCCGTTCCGGGTGCCCCCGAGGCAGAACTGAGCTGTCTCGCCCGGCAGTCGGAGATCGGGAGGGCTTCAGACGGAGCCCTCCCGTTGTTCCCCGAATCTGGTACTCTACGAGCGGAGAAAGTCACTATGGGCGTGAGGGTCGTCCGTGTGCTCGTCCATCTGCGCCGCGGGGAAGACGGATGGGTCGTCGCTGAAGCAACCGAGGTTCCCGACGCGTCTGGTCGGCCAGCGCAGATTTTCGATGGCTACGGGCATCCGCGCCCTGTTCCTCCCGACTCGTGGGGGCGCCTCATCGAGGTCGATCTGGATGCCATCGCCGATCGTCTCCGAGGCGCGAGCCGTCCAGGCGTTTGAGCGGGCCGGCTGGCGCGTCAGTCGGAGACGTGGAAGCCATATCGTTCTCACCAGGCCTGCTACGTCCAACACGCTCTCAGTCCCGGACCATGACGAGCTCGACCGCGGCACCCTGCGGTCGCTGATTCGCAAGGCGGATCTGACGGCCGACGAGTTCACGAAGCTGCTCGATTAACCCGACATGCCCCAGCCCCGCCCCGACCCCGCGAGCCTCGTCGAGCGCATGCTGGCGGGCGACCGCCTGGCGCTCGCGCGGCTCATCACCCAGGTCGAGAACCGCACCGAGGCCGTGCCCGCGATCATGCGGGCGGCGTACCCGCGTGCCCACGGCGCCTACGTCGTCGGCGTGACCGGCCCGCCCGGCGCGGGCAAGTCCACCGTCGTGGACCGGCTGATCGCGCTCCTCCGCGCCGAGGACCAGACGGTCGGCGTCGTCGCCGTGGACCCGTCGAGCCCGTTCACCGGCGGCGCCGTTCTCGGCGACCGGATCCGC
>JBBTPF010000207.1:0-6420 GCA_038066295.1 Candidatus Methylomirabilota bacterium
GCTGCCGAGAGCGCGCGGCGCCCTCACCGGCACCTGTAGTCTGCGCCCGGTGTGGACGGCCGCCGGGTCACCGGCGATTGTTGCTCACGCTCTCAGCCGTCCGACGGCGCTTGGCACTGCCACGAAGGTGTGAGAGACTCTGCCGCTGGTGCCGGAGCACCGGGCGATCAGCTGCACGACGTGAACGCGTGAGCTCCTATACCGCCTATTCCGTGTCGTGGAACCTGACGCAGCGGTGCAACCTCGAGTGCGCGCACTGCTACCTGTCGGCGTTCGCGGGCGCCGACACACGGGGCGAGCTGACGACGGCGGAGTGCCGGCGGGTCATCGACGAGATCGCCCAGGTCAACCCGAACGTCTTCCTCATCCTCACCGGGGGCGAGCCCCTCCTCCGCAGGGACATCTTCGAGATCGCCGCCTACGCCGGAGAGAAGCGGTTCACCACCGTCTTCGGTACCAACGGTGTGCTCCTGCGCGAGAAGGAAGCGAAGCTCATGCGCGCGCACGGCGTGCTCGGCGCCTCCATCAGCCTCGACTCGACCGACGCCAGGAAGCACGACGCGTTCCGCCAGCTCCCGCAGGCGTGGGAGGGCGCGGTGCGGGCGACGAAGGTCCTCAACGACGCGGGGCTCGACTTCTCGCTCCACATGTCGGTCACCGACTGGAACGTGGACGAAGTCCCCGCGATGATCGACCTGGCGAAGGAACTCGGCGCCAAGGTCCTCAACTTCTTCTTCCTCGTACGCACGGGGCGGGGGAGGAACCTCACCGACATCGCCCCCGGCGCGTACGAGCGGATCCTGACCTACCTGGCCGAAGTTCAGGGCGTCGGCGATGGCCCTCCCTCGTTCGTGAAGCGCCTGCTTGGGATGGGCGGTGGCGAGGCGCCCGCGCCGCCGGCTTTCGAAGATCCGTGGTCCACGCCGGTGGGCAAGGCCGACGGCCTCCTGATCCGCGCCAAGTGCGCGCCGCACTTCCGCCGGATCCTCTGGGAGCTGAACCCGGCCTCCCCGCTCCTCAAGAATTACGCCCACGGCTCGTGCCCCGCGGGCAAGTACTACTGCCGCATCACGCCCGAGGGCGACGTCACGCCGTGCCCCTACATGCCGGTGTCGGCGGGGAACCTCCGGCGCACCGGCTTCGCCGACCTCTGGCGCGGGGCGCCCGTGTTCGACGACCTGCGCGACCCGAAGCTCAAGGGCCGCTGCGGCGCGTGTGAGTTCTCGAAGCTCTGCGGCGGCTGCCGCTGCCGCGCCTACGCGACGTACGGCGACTATCTCGCCGAGGACCCCGCGTGCGGCTACCAGCCCGGCGCCCACGGCGGGCAGGTGATCGAGCTCCCCGCGACGCTGACGTTCGGACTGGCGGTGGACTACCAGCTCGTGTGGGAGGACGGGGCGCGCGAGCGCCTCCAGGCCATCCCGTCCTTCGCCCGGGGCATGGTGGTGAAGGCCGTCGAGGCGTACGCTCGCGGGCAGGGACAGGCGGTGATCACCCCCGAGCTCCTGACCGAGGTGCGCGCCAAGTGGGGCGGCCGCTTCCGCCCGCAGGCGTGAAAGCGGGCGCATGAGCGATCCGTTCCGGCTCGCCGCCCGCGCCTACCTCGCCTACGGGATCGTCTACTGGCTCGGCGGCGTGTACCTCGCCTGGCACGGCGTCGGCGTGCGCGGCGGCCGGATGATGCAGGCGGGCGTCGCGTGGATCGTCCTCGGCCTGGTCTTCGTCCTCGTCATCCCGTACCTCCTGGCCGGCCGCCGCGCGTGGTTCGAGCGCTGGGTCCTGACCCGTCGCGACTTCGCCCGCGTCCTGTCCCTGCTCATGGCGTTCCGCGCCTTCGAGGTGCTGAAGGTCGCCCTGCGCCCCGAGACCGCGACGGTCGCCGCGCCCTGGGGCGGCGTCGTGAGCTTCAAGCTCGGCGCGGCGGTGTTCTTCGTCGTGACCGTCGCCGCGCTCTTCCTGGTCGCCCGCGCCGCATGGGGTCGGGCGGAGAGCGGACCGTGAAGATCCTCAAGGGTGCCCGGCCGGGCGATCCGCCCGTCGAGCAGCCCACGAAGTTCGAGCTGGTCGTCAACGCGCGCACGGCGAAGGCGCTGGGCCTCACGATTCCACCGTCGGTGCGGCTCCAGGCCGATCGGATCGTCGAGTGAAAAAGTACAAGGACATCGTGGGCGACGGCGGCTCGAACATCGCCGGCCAGGTCGAGGCCCAGCAGGCGAAGCTCCGAGCGCGCCTGGCCTCCGTCCGCCACGTCGTCGCGGTCCTCTCGGGCAAGGGCGGCGTCGGGAAGTCCGCGATCACCGCCAACCTCGCTTCCTGCTTCGTACTGAGCGGCTGGAAGGTCGGTGTCCTCGACGCGGACCTCAACGGCCCCACGATGGCCAAGATGCTCGGCGTGCGCGGCGAGAAGCTCGTCGTCTCTCCCGAGGGGGTGGACCCGCCCGTCACGCCGCTCGGCGTGAAGGTGATGTCCATGGACCTGCTGCTCCCGTCGGACGCGGCGCCGCTCGCGTGGGACGCGCCCACGCAGGCGGAGGCGCACACCTGGCGCGGCGCGATGGAGGCGAACGCCCTTCGCGAGTTCCTCGCCGACACGCGATGGGGCGAGCTAGACGCGCTCCTGCTCGACCTGCCGCCCGGCACCGACCGGCTCGCCACCGTCGCCTCGCTCGTGCCCGCGCTCGCCGGCGGCGTCGTCGTGACGATCCCGTCGGAGGTCGCGCACCTCGTCGTCAGGAAGGCCATCACGGCGGCAGGCCAGGCGAAGGCGCCCCTCCTCGGGCTCGTCGAGAACATGGCGGGGCTCTTTCCCGGACCGGACGCCGCCGCCCTCGCGCGGGAAGCAGGCGTTCCCTTCCTCGGCACGGTGCCTTTCGATCCCGCGCTCGCCGGAGCCTGCGATCGGGGCGAGCCGTTCGTCACCGTGGCGCCCGAGAGCGCGGCGGCGCGTGCGCTCACGCGGATCGCCGGCGCGATCCGCGCGGCGCTCGCGGCCGGCAACGCGTGACGGCGGGCGCGCGCTTCTGCCTCGCCTGCGGGGGACGCCTCCGTGCCGTCCGGCTCGATGGGCGCCGGCGCCTCCGCTGCCGGCGCTGCGCCTGGATCTTCTACCGCAACCCGGTGCCCGCGGCCGTCGCCGTCATCGTGCGCCGTGGCCGACTCCTCCTCGGCCGCCGCGCGCGCCCCCCGTACGCCGGGACGTGGGACCTGCCCGGCGGGTTCCTGGAGGCCGGCGAGCGCCCCGACGAGTGCCTGCGCCGCGAGCTCCGGGAAGAGCTGGGGATCGGCACGCGCCGCGCGCGGCTGATCGGCTTCGGGACGGACCGCTACGGACCGAAGGGGTTTCCGGTGCTCGCGGTGGTCTACCGGGTCACCCCGCGCGCAGGGCGCATCCGTGCCGCGGACGACGTGTCGGAGGTGCGCTGGTTCCCGTATCGCGCGATCCCGTATCGCGAGATCGCCTTTCCGGGGATGCGGCGGCTCCTGCGGGCCTACCTCAGCGGCAGGTGACGCCGGGCTCGGGCTGGTAGTTGGCGACCTGATAGGTCGCGAGGAAGTTGTCTTCCCACGCCTGGAGCTGGAGCCGGCCCAGCGGGGTCTCGCCGTCGTAGCCGAACACGACCGCGCGCGCGACGAGGTCGCGGATCGGCGCGCGCCCGCCGAGATAGTCCGCCGCGGCCGCCTTCTCCAGGAAGACCGCGATCGTCTCGTGCACCGGTCGCCCCCCCGCCTGGACCGCCTCCTTGAGCCAGCCGACGATGACGGTGAAGCCGTCCACCGCCGGATCGGCGAGGAGCGCGGCGCTCGCGGTCATGCGGCGCAGCATCGTCGCGACATACCGCGAGAACATGGCGGAGGCGCGGTCCTTGAAGGGGAGCGCCGCGAACTGCGGGGAGGGATCCTGCTCGACGTAGACGCGCAGGGAGAAGTACCGGTCGTCCCTCGCGATGTGCTTCGGCCGGAAGAAGCCGATGGACTGCTTCGGGAGGTCGAGCCAGGGCATGCAGCCGTAGATCGCCGCGTTGAGCTCGCGCAGCGCGCCGGCATGTCTCGCCGCCAGGCCGCGCGCCTTCTCCGAGGTGTACTGCTCGGGCGGGACGGTGTGATCCTCGGGGGGCGCGGCGAGCACCCCCCCCGTCACCGCCAGGCTCGCCGCCAGCGCGGCGAGCAGCAGCCTACCTCTCAAGAATCTGCTCCTGGGCGACCGTGATGGGCCGGCCCCACCAGTTCTGCTGGCGCGCCAGCTGGATGTCCGCGCGGGTCACTCTCGGCGCCTCGCCCTCGCGGTTCCGGTTCGAGAACTTCAAGTGCTCGAGGGACGCGAAGTGCGCGCTGTTCTGTCGCCAGATCGCCCACTCCTCGCTGGTCGCGCAGCCGGCCGTCAGGACGAGCGCCGCTCCGGCCAGGAGCAGGCGCGTGTAGGGGCGTCGCATGGTCTGGTTCCTCCTCTGGAGTCGATCTGCACCGATGCTACCGTCGCCGCCGGGGCGGGTCAATGAGGTCTTCGTGCTAGACTCGCGGTGAGCGCGTCGAGGAGAGCCGTCATGTCCTACGCCACGGTGGAGCGCGGGAGGGAGTGAGATGCTGACGATCCACGCTCAGCCGGCCGGCCTGCGCCGCCCGCTGCTCCTCCTGGCGTGGAGCGGCTGGAACGACGCCGCCGAGTCCGCGACGACCGCCGCGCGCTACCTGGCGACCGCGTTCCGCGCCGAGAAGTTCGCCGAGATCGACCCCGAGGAGTTCTACCACTTCGGGCTCTCCCGGCCGTACGTGCGGTTCAAGCCGGGTTCCGAGACGGAGCGCGAGATCGTCTGGCCCGCGACCGAGCTCTCGATCGCCCAGGCGCCCGCGCTCGCGCGCGACCTGATCGTCGGCGTGGCCGTCGAGCCCCACCTCAAGTGGAAGGCGTACTGCGAGGCCGTCCTCGAGCTGGCGCGGCGGTGCGACGTCGCGCTCGTGCTGACCCTCGGCGCGCTCCTCGCCGAGGTGCCGCACACGCGCCCGGTGCGCCTGGTCGGCGGCGCCTCCGACCCCGAGCTGGCCGCGCGGCTCGCCATCCGCTCGACCCGCTACGAGGGGCCCACGGGCATCGTCGGCGTGCTGAACACGATCTGCCGCGAGCAGGGATTCGCGACGGCGAGCCTCTGGGCGAACGTCCCCCACTACATCTCGGGCATCGAGAACCCCAAGGCGACGCTCGCGCTGGTGCGGCGCGTGCTCCCGCTCCTCGGCGCCACGCTCGATCTCTCCGACCTCGAGGAGGCGGTGAAGCAGTTCGACCAGAACCTCGCCGAGATCGTCTCGCAGAACGCCAAGATCGCGGGCTACGTCAAGAAGCTCGAGTCGCGCGACGCCGAAGAGCCGTCGCCCGTGGAGCCGGCCCGGGAGAGCGATCTCCCGCCCGCCTCCGAGCTCGTCGCGGAGATCGAGCAGTTCCTCCGGCAGCAGCGGCCGGAGTGAGGGCGGGTCTCGCGGCCCTCGCCGCCGCCGTCTCGCTGGTCGGTCCGGCCGGCGCCGCCGAGAAGGCGGACGTCGTCTTCTATCCCCCGAAGCCGCGGGTCGGTGACGTCGCCTGGCTCCATGTCAAGCACGCGCCCGAGGCCGCGACGGTGGAGGGCTCGGTCGGCGGCCGGCCTCTGACGTTCTTCCCCTACGCGGGCGGCCATGCGGCGCTCGTCGGAATCGATCTGGCGACGAAGCCGGGACCGCATCCGTGGCGGGTCGGGGTCGTCGAGGCCGGCCGCGGTCCACGGACGGCGAGGGGGCGGGTGCAGCTCCTCAGGCGCGACTTCCCGGTCGAGCGGCTCACCTTGCCGCGCGCGATGGTGGATCTCGATCCCGAGACCGAGCGCCGCGCGGTGGCCGAAGGCAAGCAGCTCACGACGCTCTACCGAACCATCACGCCGGAGCGGGTCTGGCGCGGGCGGTTCACCCGGCCCGTCGCGGGGACGGAGCCGGGCACCGGGTTCGGCGCCCGGAGGATCATCAACGGGCAGCCGCGGTCACCCCACGGGGGGATCGACTTCTCGGCCCCGAAGGGGACACCGGTCGTCGCGGCGAACAGCGGACGCGTTGCGCTGGTCGCCGACTTCTTCTTCCCGGGCCGGCTCGTCGTCCTCGACCACGGCCTGGGCCTCTACACGCTCTACTTCCACCTCGACTCGGTGGCCGTCGGCGAGGGCCAGCGGATCGAGCGCGGCCAGACGCTCGGGGCGGTGGGCGCCAGCGGCCGTGCCACCGGCCCGCACCTCCATTTCGGAACCCAGGTCGGCGCCGCGCGGGTGGATCCCGCGGCGCTCCTGGGCCTCGCCGTGCTAGCGCTGCGGCACCGCACCGGCGCGGTGCTCGACGTCGAGGTGCTCCTGCCCGTGGTGCGCGCGGTGCGGGCCATCGCTTCCCTCCGCGAAAAGGCTCGCCCCGGGT
>JBBTPF010000208.1:0-2054 GCA_038066295.1 Candidatus Methylomirabilota bacterium
CACCCCCGCCCAAAGAAACACCGAGTACGAAATCCTTCGGACGTACTAGCCTATGTTTCCCTTTTCGACCTGTAAGTCACTGAAAGTTCGAGGGGCGAGTCAGCGGATTGTCATCACGCGACCGTTTCGGCCTTCCCGGGCGCTGTCGGGGGATCGAGGTCGGTGAGGCGCAGGGCGCTGAGGATCTGCGCGGCGCGATGAGTGCCACGCGTCACCGAGCGCTTACGCTCGCCCGTCCCCAGGGTGAAGTCCACGACACGAACCGAGCGGAGGACCTGCAGGGCCTCGGTCGCGGAGAGATCCAGGCCCGCGGCCTTGAGCTTCTTCTCGATCGCGCGGTGAAGCAGGAGGGCGAGCGCCGCCACGAAGATGTGGGCTTGGACGCGGGCGTCCGTTTGGTGGTAGATGGGCCGCATCTCGATCACATCCTTGAGGTGGGCAAACGCGCGCTCGACCTCACTCAGCTCCTTGTAGATCGTCACCGCCTCGACGGGCGTCAGGTGCGGCTCCTCGGTCTGGATCACATACGTGCCTTCGTACGCTTCCTCCCGCTTGAGATTCACCGGGTGCTCAAAGAAGCGGAAGCGGCCGTCGCGATACGTCCAGTCATAGTAGCGGTAGCCGTGGGAGCGGCCCAGGACCCGCGCGGCGGCGGCGCCGATCTGCGCCGGCTGCTTGAGGCGCCCCCGGGCGACGCGCCGCTCGAGCGCCTCCAGCTCCCGGCGCACGCGCGCCATGGCTTTCAGGCGCTGCGCCTGTTCGTAGGCGAGCCGCTCGTCACTCTGCACGACGAAGACGCGCACCCCGGGGTGGTCGGCCGCGACCTCTTGGACGCGGGTCTTCGGGGGCGCGGGCTGCTCGCGGGCCGTGAGGCCCGCCGGACAGTCCGTCCACGGTCCCGTGGCGCGCTGGATGTAGCGGTAGATCTCCTCACGTCGGCGGCGATTGAGACCGACGATGTACCCCTGCCGCCGCGCCCGGAGGAGCGCGAGATTGGCCGAGGTCACCATGCCGCGGTCGCCCACGAACACCACGCGCCGCAGGCCAAAGCGCTGCTCGAGATCCTCCAGCACCTGCGGTACCGTCGTGGCGTCCCGGGCGCTGCCGTGAAAGACGTGGTGGGTGATCGGCCAGCCGTCGACCAGCACCACGCCGACCCGCACCTGGCGGTTGCGGGGCTTGCCGTCCCGGCTGTGGCCGTGGGCGCCAAGCGTCGGCGGCCCCTGGCCCTCGAAGTATGTCGACGTCAGGTCGTAGAGCGCGAGGTCGACCTTGAGCGAAAAGAGATCGCGCAGCCGCAGATAGAGCTCCTGCTCGATGTGCGGCTTGCGGGCGGCCAGTTGATCGAGGGTCCGATACCACTGCTTGAGTTGGCGCAGCTCCACGCGCACCCGCGGCAGCCGACTCGCCCGCCGTTCGGCGTCGCCCCGCCACGCCGGCGTCCAGCGCCGCCCCTGCCGATCGCAGACGAAATCCGTCTCCAACCAGCGGGCCAGGCCATGCTCGCTCGTCGGCGCGCACAGCCGATTAGCCACCAGCACCAGCGCGCGGTCCGCCAAGGCCCGACCGTCGCCCGGCCCCCGGCCCCCCGGGCCGTCGAGAATCGCTTCGAGGCCCACCTCCCGCCACAGCGTCCGGGCCACCAGCATCGGGCCCCAATCCCACGCCCCCGTCGCCTGCACCTCGCCCAGACGCCGCGCGGCGCGCGGAACCCGCTCCCCACGCAGCAGCCGGATGAGCGCATCGAGGTGCGCGGCGAGGAGATCCTTGCGGCCGAGATTGCACACGACGCGCTGCTTGGCGCGGCCGTCCTCCCGGTAGGCTTCGACGAGGCGAACATACTCGTGCTGGACGCCTTGGCCGCCGGCCGCCTTCACGGTGCGCAGGAACATCGGCTCCTCCTGTCACCTCACGATAGGAGGAGACCTGCTCGGAGATCAAGAAATATCTACGATGAGTCTGTCACTACAGTTTTGGCGCCAGCGCACCCCCACTCTCATCAGTTCGCGGACTTACACGTCGCACCCCTGCTCAATAAGGGAAACATGGGCTAG